>CAYTSJ010000240.1:0-4084 GCA_964440385.1 uncultured Pusillimonas sp.
TGGTAGTCCTCCAGCGCGGGGTAGAGAATTTCCTCGACCACCGGCGACAGGCGGTGGATCTCGTCGATGAACAGGACGTCGTTTTTTTCCAGGTTGGTCAGCAGGGCGGCCAGGTCGCCGGCACGTTCGAGTACAGGCCCAGACGTTTGCCTGAGCTGCACCCCCATTTCGTGGGCCACGATGTGAGCCAGTGTGGTTTTCCCCAGCCCCGGCGGGCCGAACAACAGCACGTGATCAAGGGCTTCGCCACGCTTGCGCGCAGCGGCAATGAATATTTCAAGTTGTTCGCGCGCGCTGTGTTGTCCGACGTAGTCGGCCAGCAGCTTGGGCCGCAGGGCGCGTTCAATCGAATCTTCGCCGGCAAAACTGGTTTGCGGACTGACGATGCGTTGGGGGGCATTGCCGGTCAGGTCGTCGGATTTAATGGTCATGGAAACTCATGCAATATGCAACAGGTATAGGGTGAGTCTAGCGCGACAGCGACTTCAAGGCCAGGCGGATCCCCTCGGCGACGTCGATGTCGGCGGGCAAGGTTTTGAGTGCGGCTTGAGACTCGGCAGATGAATAGCCCAAAGACATCAGTGCGTTCAGGATATCGTCACGATTCGAGGCGGGTTGACCGGGGACGCTGGTTGGCAGATCGGCACCAATCTTGCCTTTGAGCTCAAGCAGCAGACGTTCAGCGGTTTTTTTACCGATACCGGGGACGCGGGTCAGGCGACCGGTCTCTTGCCGCGTGACCGCATCTGCGAGTTCTTCAGTCGACATTCCGGACAGCACGGCCAGCGCCGTTCGTGCACCGATGCCAGTCACCTTGATCAGGGCGCGAAACGTGGCTCGTTCCTGGGCGGAAGCAAAGCCGTACAGAATATGCGCATCTTCGCGAACGGTCAGATGCGTGAACAGCGTCACTTTGGCGCCGGACTCGGGCAAGCCATACAGCGTGCTCATGGGCACATCAAGCTCATAACCTACGCCGCCGACATCCAGACAGAGGGTCGGGGGCATTTTTTCAATCAGGGTGCCAGTGAGTCTTCCGATCATGAGGTTCTTCCGGGAAATGTGATGACAATGTTGTTTACCCAACGGGTGCTGTAACGTTGACAGACCTGATGCGCCGGGGTTTTAGAGGTGCGCAATCCGACATCTTGCGGTGATTTGGCTCAGGTCAGGCGTCCACCTCGTAAACGGGTGACCCCCAGTTTGCCCAAAGCCCCCGACCCTTGCAGCTTGTCGGTTAAGGGTCCGACGTGGGCATGACAAATGGCGCAAGCCAGCGCATCTGCCGAGTCAGGTGATGGCAGCCCGCTAAGACTCAGCAAGTGTTGCACCATCATTTGTACCTGTTCTTTGGCCGCATGACCATTGCCGACCACTGATTTCTTGATTTGCAGCGCGGTGTACTCGTGGACGGCCAGATCGTGATCGGCCAGCGCACACAGGGCTGCACCGCGGGCTTGCCCCAACAACAGGGTAGAGGTCGGGTTGGTATTGACGAATACTTTTTCAAGGGCTGATACCGTGGGTTGGTGCGTTTGAACCACTTCCCGGACGTTGTCCAGGATGGTTTTCAGGCGCAGCGCCAGCGGCTGGTCGGTCGGGATGACGATGGTGCCGCTGCCCACATAGCTCAGGCGCATGCCCTGGACATCAATGATGCCAAAGCCGGTGCGCCTGAGCCCGGGATCAATGCCCAGAATGCGCATCAGTGACGGAAGTGACGCGTGCCGGTGAACACCATGACGATACCGCGTTCGTTGGCTGCAGCGATAACTTCGTCATCACGTACGCTACCGCCTGGCTGAATGACGCAGCTGGCACCGGCATCGACAACGACGTCAAGGCCGTCACGGAACGGGAAGAAAGCATCAGAGGCGACGGCAGAGCCCTGCAGGCTGAGACCGGCATTTTCGGCCTTGATCGCGGCGATACGCGCCGAGTCAATACGGCTCATTTGACCGGCACCGATACCCAGCGTCATGCCGTTACCCGTAAAGATGATGGCATTGGATTTGACGTACTTGGCGACTTTCCAGGCAAACATCAGATCGTGCATTTGTTGTGGGCTGGGTTGTTTTTCGGTGACGACTTTCAGTGTGGCCGGGTCGACCTGGAAGTCGTCGGGGTTTTGAACCAGCCAGCCACCGCCAACGCGTTTGATGTCTAGCAGGTTATGGGCCTCGCCCGCAGGGATTTCAAGCACGCGGACATTTTTCTTGGCGGCAAACAAGGCCAGTGCTTCGGGGGTGTAGGCCGGGGCTAGCAAGACTTCAACGAATTGCTGCGAGGTAATGGCCTGGGCACAGGCTTCGTCAACGGTGCGATTGAAGGCGATGATGCCGCCAAAGGCCGAAGTGGGGTCGGTTTTATAAGCTTGCTGATAGGCCGCCACAGGCGTATCGCCGACCGCAACCCCACAGGGGTTCGCATGTTTGACGATGACGCAGGCGCCTTGTGCAAAGCTGCGGACACATTCCCAGGCCGCATCGGCATCGGCAATGTTGTTGTAAGACAGTTCTTTGCCCTGCAGTTGACGGTAACTGCCCAGCAGGCCTTGGCCAACAGGCTGGTCAACATAGAACGCGGCCGTCTGGTGCGGGTTCTCGCCGTAGCGCAGGACCTGATGTTGCTTGACTTGCAGGGTCAGCGTGCGTGGCCAGGGGGCACGTGCAGGGGCTACCTCTTGGGCAGGTTCGGCTTCGGCCAGGCTGGTTAGCCATGCAGCAATCGCACCATCGTAAGCCGCGGTGTGCGCATACACCTTGGCGGCAAGCTCGAGGCGCAAGGCGTAGCCGGGTTCGCCCTTGGGGCTATCCATGTCGGCCAGCACGCGGGGGTAGTCTGCGGGGTCGATGACGACACAAACACCCCCTTCGGGCGTGCCGTGGTTTTTGGCCGCCGCGCGCAGCATGGCCGGGCCGCCAATGTCAATGTTTTCTACTGCATCGGCAAAGGTACAGCCCGGTTTGGCCACCGTTTCACGGAACGGATACAAATTGACCACCAGCAGGTCGATGCGATCGATACCGTGCTCTTCGATGGTTTTCAGGTGTTCGGCGCTGTCGCGACGGGCCAGCAGACCACCGTGGATTTTCGGGTGCAGTGTTTTGACGCGACCATCAAGAATTTCAGGGGACCCGGTGTGCCGGGCAACTTCGGTGACCTGCAGGCCGGCTTCAGCCAGTAATTTGGCTGTACCACCGGTAGACAGCAGCTTGACGCCTCGGGCGGCCAAGGCCTTGGCAAAATCGACAATGCCGGTTTTGTCGGAGACCGAGAGCAGTGCGGTTTGAGTTTTCATGGGATCAAGAGAAAGTAGAGAAAAGAATCAGGGTTGCAAGCCGTGAGACTGCAGCTTCTTGCGCAAGGTGCTGCGGGTGATGCCGAGCATCTCGGCGGCTTTGGATTGGTTGCCGTTGGCCTTTTCAAGGGCGACTTGAAGGACCGGGCGTTCGACACAGCTGACTACCATGGACAGCATATTGGCAGGCTCAGAGTCGCCCAGATCGGCAAAATAGCGCTCGAGGTTATCGCGCACGCATTGTTCCAAAGGATTGAGATCGTTCATTTTATGTGTTTGTTACTGTTATTGTTGCCATGTCAGGCAGCGTTTTTAATCTCGGCCGAAGCAGATGACCCACCAGGCAAAAATGCGTTTGCCGGGTGGCGATCAAACCATTGTGCAACAGCGTTGATCTGGTCTTGGGTGGATTCTGTGGTGTTGATGTGGCCGAGCAGGGTATCGCTGTCTGGCAGGTCGGCCAGGTACCAACCGATATGTTTTCGCGCTGACCTTACACCAGTATATTCGCCATAGAAGCGATAGTGGTCTTCCAGGTGTTCCAGAAGACATTCGCGCAACTCACCGAAGGTGGGTGGTGCCAAATAGGTGCCTGTTTCAAGAAACCAGGCGATCTCACGGAAAATCCAGGGCCGGCCTTGTGCGGCGCGACCGATCATGACGGCATCGGCGCCGGTGTAGTCAAGCACGGTGCGCGCTTTCTCGGGGCTGGTGATGTCACCATTGGCAATCACCGGTATCTCTAGCGCTTGTTTGACCGCCCTGATGGTGTCGTATTCAGCA
>CAYTSJ010000241.1:0-2707 GCA_964440385.1 uncultured Pusillimonas sp.
AGACTTGACCGGTCGACAAGTATCCCCTACGCTGCCGAAAATTACATAACAAGTTTTTGCAGGTGATGATTCGCGCAACCTCAGGCCGAATATGACTAATCAGACCAAAGGAGAAGACAATGAACAAAGCCTCAGTCCACGAGCCCAGCCTTTTGAGGCTTGTCATTCTTGTGACCTGCATAGTGGTTGCAATGTTCTGCATCACGGTGTTGACGGGGCTGCTTTTCATGCCCAAGCAACTTATTGCAGGCATGCCGCTGGAAGACATGAAGTTTCTGATGCCAATGGCGTTAGCCACCCTGTGCAGTGCAGGCGTCCTGGGGTGGTATGTTCAAACGTACCGATCCAGATCCAGGAAATAACCGGTCGGATGGCAATTGGCACGTCTGATCTGTGCGCATCGAATCGGTCCTGATTCAGGGGAAATCTGGTGAATCGCTCAACAACCTGTGTGCGACCGAATGTCGCATGGCCTGATGCGCCAGACCCCCGGCGGCGAAAGATACTGGCCACCTTGGGGGTTGCGATATCGGGTGTGGCTGCAGGTTGGCCGGGTGATTCTTTAGCGACGGGGCCGTCAGCGGGCAGCGTTGCGCCCGGTAACGGCACGTCGTCTGGCATGACACCGTTGCCTGACCGCTTTACCGGCAGCTTCAAACTGGCCAGGAACCTCATCACTGAAGCCCTGGAAAAAACAGCGACGTCTTCAATTTCGATGGCGTTGATTTCAAATGAGGGTCTGCTATGGAACCAGGCCTTGGGCAGCATGGGCGATGCCGCCAAAACCCCGGTGACGCCAGAAACCCTGTACTGTATTGGTTCGTGCAGCAAGCTGGTCGCCACTGTTGCTGCATTGCAATTGGTCGACCGGGGCCTGCTTGAGCTTGATGCGCCGATTACCCGGTATTTGCCTTCGTTTTCTATGCTTTCACCGCAATACACCGCGGTGACAGTTCGCATGTTGCTGAATCATCAGTCCGGCTTCCCGGGCTCGGATTACAGCAATGGTTTCACCACGCTGCCGTTTCGGGGTTATGCCGATCAGGTTTTGCAGACCCTGGCCTGTACCCGGCTAAAACATGTGCCGGGTGAAATGTCCGTGTATTGCAACGATGGTTTTACCTTGGTCGAGCTGGTTGTGAGGGCCGTGACCGGCATGGCTTATCACAACTATGTCCAACGCAACATTCTTGATTCGCTGGGCATGGCGCGCAGTCGCTACGCGGTTCAGTTATTTGCACAAGGCACGTTTGCACCGGGCCGTAGTCCTGCAGGACAGCTGTTTCTTGAATGCATCAATGCGCATGCATCCGGGGGGCTGTTCACGACCCCCTCTGAAATGTCGCATTTTGCGCAGATTTTTTTGAACAATGGGCGCGTCAACGGCGTAACCGTGTTGTCGGAAGCTTCGGTTAAGGCCATGTCGACCTTGCAGGCGGTGAACGAGCCCTTGCGACCCGTGCCGGTAGATTGGGGGTTTGGGCTGGGCTGGGACGATGTCAGACAAGGCGCGTTTGCCGTTTCGGGGATTCGAGCCTGGCGAAAAAATGGCGGTACCATGGTCTACGGGTCTGACTTTTACGTTTTGCCCGACCATGGGTTAGCAGTGTTGATTACGGGCACCAGTACCGAGTACAAACCGGATGCTATTGCCGAACACGTGCTTTACCAAGCCTTGGTTGAACAGGGCAGCCTGCCTGCTGCACCCCAAAAGTTCAAGACGATGTCGGGCACTACGCAAAGCAGTTACGCCGTCAAGACCGAAGACTTGTACGGTATCTATGCTAATTATCAGGCGGTTTTTCGCGTATCTGCTGCGAAAGAGGCCGATACGGTGCAAGTTCACAAGTGGCAACAAAACCAGTGGGCTGAAGACACGATCTGGAAACGTCAGCCTGACGGGCTTTTCGCCAGTGCAGATAAACCCCTGACGGCATTTGGGCTGGCGCGTTTTGGTGACCAGCGCTATTTGACGTTGCACATGCCCGCCGGTGCAGGCTATAGCCGACTTGATATTGCGTTTGCCCAGGCTCTTTCGGCAAAGCCGCCCGTTCCCGAGGCCTGGGCACAACGCCTTGATCGTCCCTGGTTGGTTATCAACGAGCTTTACACGTCATTGTCTTTGGCTGGTGGGGGTGCAGCGTTGACCTTGTTCACTGTCCCGGAACTTGCCGGGTACATTGGTGTTAATGGCGGGGCTGCCGGCTGTGAGAATCAGCTGCTGGTTGCCAATGAACCCGATGCTGCGCGCATGTTCCTGAACATTCCTTACACCATGAGCCGGGATTTGAATGATGTGCTGCTTGAGCGATATGACGGCCAGGACTATCTGCGCATTGGCCGGTTGCTGTTCAAGCCGCTCGATGCTGTGCCGCTACTCGATGTGGGCAGTCGCTGGGAGTCGACCCCTTCACCACACGGGCATGCCGTGTGGGTTCGTGTCGCCCAAGCCATGCAACTTCAAGTCCAGGGCGCGATTGCTACTTTTGTTTACGGTGCTGATCTGGAACCGGTTTTTCCGGATCAGTTCCGCGCCAGCCTTGGCGGCCTGGTCAAATCCGAAGACGTTTTTGGGACACCTTTGAAACCCGCCAGATTACGTGTACCGCAAGGCGGGCTCGTTTTGTTGTATGGCGTGCCAGGCAATACGGTCGCGGTGTCGACTTTATGCCTGGAAAATTCGTGAGGGAAGCTTGAATGTTTGGCT
>CAYTSJ010000241.1:2807-4072 GCA_964440385.1 uncultured Pusillimonas sp.
CGCGGTGTCGACTTTATGCCTGGAAAATTCGTGAGGGAAGCTTGAATGTTTGGCTTTGCCGTTTAAGAAACATCGTAACGAGACTACCATTGCAGTGGCAAAAAACAAGTAAAGTACAACGGTAAAACGATATTGGTTTGTTCTGCTGGCGAAGAGCCTTGTGTGCCCGTTAACTTGATTGTTTTGTCTGGTGAACACTTCTCAATATACGAGGCCAGTGATTTGGCCTTCGTGCGTTTGCCGCTTTTTACTTCTACCGGGACGATTTTTCCTTCATCTGTTGCAAGGATAAATTCAATTTCGGCGCGTGCATCATTCCAGGAATAACAAGGGTCTATTCCGATGGCAGTGAGTTCTTGCTGGACAAAATTTTCTGCAACATACCCTTTGTAATCGTAACTTTGCTGTTTGATTTCTTTGTAACTGCTGCCCAGCATATGATTGAGCAGACCTACATCAAACAGAAACAGTTTCACCATATTTTCTTTTCTGTAAGCCGCCAGAGGTGATTTTGGCTGCCCCTCAATGGGATAATTCGCTAATGCCAGGCGGCAACAGAGTAACCAGCGGATTGCGGTTTCAAAATCACTGTAACGTGATTTGCGCTCATGAACCTGTTTAAACTTAAAGCGTTTAACGGACTCGTCGGACACTAGTGAAAGTTGTGACGGAATGCTGTTGAAAACCGATTCAATCAACGTTGCATCAACTTTGCCAGAGTATTTGCCAAAGTCACGGCGATAGCCTTCAACCAGGCCAGAATGAATCTTTGAGACCTTCTCAATGCGGTCCAAGATGCTTGATTCTTTGAATTGATACCAGGCAGCCACCGCTTCAGGCATCCCTCCGGTAAAAAAGTAATCCGTCAGTTTATCCATCAGTTTGGTGTGTGCTGCCGGTGTGCTTGTCTGGCTGTTGAAGGCTTTGATCAGCGCCTCTTCCTTTGAAGCACAAATAAACTCATGGAAGCTTAAGGGTCGTAAATCGTATTGTTCTACCTTGCCAACCGGAAAGGTGTTTAACAAACCAATATTTGAGCCGCTGGCTGCGACAAACCAGGATGGCGCTTTTTCGGCAAAATACTTCAATGCGGTAACCGCGCGTTCGCATTCGCCAATCTCATCCAGTATTAGCAGATCAGTTTCCGGGTTGAACGTCTGGTTGCTCAACAGCTCGATGTTCATCAGCAATTCGCCGGGCGAAAGCGAGCCCTCGAATGCTGCTTTGAAGTGCGGGTTTTCCAGAAAGTCGATACGCAGGACGTT
>CAYTSJ010000242.1:0-4069 GCA_964440385.1 uncultured Pusillimonas sp.
TTCGAACAGGGGACCTGCGGATTATGATTCCGTCGCTCTAACCGGCTGAGCTAATGCGCCTAACTGCAAGACCAATACTATAGCATAAATTTTTATTGGCTCGCAAGGTTAAAACCCTTCATTTCTTACGCATCATCTGGGTCGCTTCAGTCGAAGCGTTAGTCAAAGCCGTGACCGCTGGGTAAGTACCGGCCAACGCATCATGCAGCTTGCGATGGAACATGTCACGAATTTCAGGATAGTTGTTAATCTTGAAACCGCGTGCCGTCTGGACGGGTGGCTTGGCATAAACCGCAACCAGTTCACGCCAGTCGCCGAGGTTTTTGTAGTAATCGGGGCCGGTGGCGTCAAAGGCCTGCTGGGTGAGCGGCAAGAAACCCGTTTTTTGATACCAGGCCGCGGCATTGTCAGTACGTGTCAGCCATGCCAGGAACTGCGCGGTTGCTTTTTGTTCGGCATCGCTGTGACCGGCAGTAGCCCACAAGCCTGTACCGTCAAGGAAAGGATTACCGGGTTCTTTGGTGACTTGTGGGTAGTACGGCAAACCCGTCACACCAAAGTTCAACGATTTAGTGTTGATGTAACGACCCATATTGCTGGATTCGGACATCAAGATAGAACATTCGCTTTTTCCAAAACGGTCAAGCGCCTGAACATCGGCCGCAGGGTTAACCAGCAATTCGGCACGAACCCAGCTGATCATTAACGAGAGGTGACGAACAAACGTAGTGTCGAAGGCGAACGAAGGCACACCCTTGGTGCCGTTGTCGCCAGACGTAAAGAACTGGTTATTGACCGCAGCAAGGTTTTCAAGGTTGACAGACACCGACTGGTCGGTCGTGGCAGGACAGTAGCGCGTGGCCTTATTGGCCAGATCAATCAGCTGCTCTTGCAGGTCGTACCAGGAGCGCTTGGGGACTTCAGGCTTGACACCCGCTTTCTTGAAGGCATCAATGTTGTAGTACATGACGGGAACATCGATCATGTATGGAAAGGCCAGCAGCTGACCTTTGGCGTCACGCATGCTAAGGTTTTGTGGTGCCACAAACCACTTTGCATCTTTGATCGGGTGCTTGGCCAGCAACTTGTGCAAAGGCATGATGTAACTACGACCCGACAACGCTTCAGGGTCACGGTTATCGTCAATTTGAACCAGATGAGGCGTCTTTTCTTTGGCCCCCACCTTCTGCAACAGCGAAGGCTCGATTTCTTTGGGGCTGTTATAAGCCTTGACCTTGACCTTGACCTCTTCCTGTTCCCGGTTGAACTTCTTGACCAGATCCTCAAAAACAGCCTTGTTGTGCTCATTCAAAGAGAACCAGACCTCGATGTCGGTGGCTGCATGTGCAGCACCAGCCCCCAACATGGACACCGCAACCGCGACAACCGAGGTGCGAATAAAAGAAGGCACCTGCATAAACCGATGTTTCATCATCAAAAAAATCAACCTAAAAAGGGGAAATCAGGTTCGGGCTTTTTACCCGAAATAAGGTCGGCCAAGGCTTTACCAGACCCCGCCCCCATCGTCCAGCCCAAAGTGCCGTGACCTGTATTGAGATACAGGTTGGACACTTTGCTACGACCGACCAAAGGAACGTTTGAAGGGGTTGATGGACGCAAACCCGACCAAAATTTAACATTATCAAAATCAAGCGCTTCAGGAAATAGAGCGCGAGCCAAAGACACCATATTTTCACAACGTGTTGTATTAAGAGCGCGACTGTAACCAGAAAGTTCAGCAGTGCCTGCCATACGCAGGGTGTCACCCAACCGACTAAACACAACCTTGTGCTCGCTGTCGGTAATACTGACCGAAGGCGCAAGATCAGGATTCAACACCTTGAACGTTGCTGAATACCCCTTGGCCGGATACACCAGACAGCTGACACCCAATGGCCCCACAATATGGGGGGTGAAGGCGCCCAAAGCAGCCACGTAGGCATCGCCAGAGACTTCCTGGAAAACGCCCTGGCTGTCGATAACCTCGACCGACTGGACACGCCCCCCGACAGCTCGCAAACGATTGATTTGTGTTGAAAACATGAACTCAACACCCGCATCACGCGCTTTCTGTGCGAGTGCTTTGGTGAACAGGTGAATGTCACCACTTTCGTCAGAGGCGGTGTAGTCACCACCCACGATGGCGTCTGCCGCCGATGTCAATGCAGGCTCAATGGCCAGGACCTCATCGATACTTACGATCCGGCGATCAACCCCGAAATCACGCATGTAGCTGGCAGCCACCTGCGATAACTCAAACTGCTCGGCATCGCGGTAAATATTCAGAATACCGCGCGACAACTGGTTGTATTCAATATTCAGATCTTCACGCATGGCGCGCAAAGTGTCACGGCTGTACTCTGCCAGATTGACCATGGCGCGAATATTTTTGGGAACACGCTTGGGGAAACACTCGCGCAAAAAGGCCAACCCCCACAACCATTGGCGCACATCGAGCTGAGGCTTGAACACCATAGGCGCATTATCGGCAAACAACCACTTTAAAAGCTTCAAGGGGGCCTGTGGGTTGGCCCACGGCTCGGCGTAAGACACCGATATTTGCCCGCCATTCGCCCTGCTCGTTTCCTGGGCAGGCCCAGGCTCTCGGTCGATGACGACAACGTCATGTCCCGCCTGCGATAACCACCAGGCGGTCGAAACTCCGATGATGCCACTGCCCATTACCACGACTTTCATACGGCCCACCTTATGTTGGCGTTGACTGGTTTATAGATCAGCTTTCGACGTGAATGCATCGGCAAAAAAGGCAGCTTCAGGCAAACCGTTGTCGCGAATAAAGTCGCGACGCGCAGACTCGACCATGACAGGCACACCACAGGCGTAGACTTCATAGCCTGACAAATCGGGAATGTCAGCCTGAACCGCGTGATGCACGAAACCGCTGCGACCCGACCACTGATCTTCAGGTTGCGCATCGGAAACCACGGGAATGTACTTGAACCCGGGCAGCACAGATTCCCACGATTGCGCCAGTTCGCTCAGGTATAAATCGGCGGGGCGACGCCCCCCCCAATACAATGCAGCCTGACGTTGACAGCCTGTGGCTATCATATGTTCGACCATGGCTTTGACAGGCGCAAACCCGGTTCCACTGGCCAGAAAGACGATAGGTTTTTCAGAGTCTTCGCGCAAAAAAAACGACCCCAACGGCCCCTCAAGACGCAATACTTCGCGCACCTTCATGGCGGTATCGCCCGCACCGAACACGTGGTCGGTAAACACACCACCCGGCATATGTCGAATGTGCAGTTCAACACGATTGTTTTCAGCAGGCGCACTGGCCATGGAATAGCTTCGACGCTGACCGTCTTTGAGAATGAACTCGATATATTGACCCGGGTAATAGCGGAAAGGTTCCGAGGGTGGCAATTGCAGGTCAATGATCATTACATCGTCACGCAAGCGCTCGAGCCCCATGACGCGCGACGGCATCTTGCGCACCTGAATGTCGCCCGCCATACGCACATCGTTCACCTCGATCACCAGATCAGAGGTGGGTTTGGCCTGACAAAACAACGTGTACCCTGCGGCCAGCTCTTCAGGGGACAGCACCTGAGCCGGTGAAGACCCCGCCTCAAAAGTGCCCGAAACAACCTTGCCCTTGCAGCTTGAACAAGCCCCGGTTCGGCAGCTGTAGGGCAAGATGATGTCAACGGCCATGGCTGCATCAACCACGGTTTGGCCAGGCTCAACTGTGAACTGGTGATTGGAGGGCTGAACAATAACCTTGAAACTCATGACGCCTTTAGACAGTAATTGGTCAATGTTCTATTTTAAGCTGCTGTAAATCGGGGCTGTTTGATTTTGGTATCGAAAACCTTGCCTTTTCGGGCCCTTTTCCCGACATATTCGGCCAAAGCTGCACCTTCCAGCACCATGTCGGTCGACTTGTTGCGATATACGCCACTGACGCCAAGCCCTGCCGGGCCAATCGTGACCCACTGGGCAATGGTATCCCCTTCGTCCAGTGACATCAGCACCGTACCGCGGCCACCGCCCGCCAGACGTTTGAACTCGGCCAGATCAACCACCAGCAGGCGCCCGCTCT
>CAYTSJ010000243.1:0-4068 GCA_964440385.1 uncultured Pusillimonas sp.
CAGCGTGATATACAGGGGCTGTTGTGGCGATAAAGCCGCGGCAAGATCGCTAAGCCAGCTCATGCTGGGGTTGCTGGAAAACCAGCTGGTCACGGTGGCCGGCAACAAGATCAGCGACGAGGCAAAGATCGGAGGAATAACCCCGGCCACGTTGATTTTAAGCGGCAAGTGTGAGCTTTGACCGCCATAAACCTTGTTACCCACCTGGCGCTTGGCGTAATTTACGGTAATCCGTCGTTGACCGCGTTCAACGAACACGACAAAGAAAGTTACCGCAACCGCCAGAACCAGAATGAACAGGACAGACAAAATAGACATGGCATCGGTACGAACCAGGTCTAACAAGCCAGACAATGCACTCGGCATCCCTGCAACAATACCGGCGAAAATCAGGATGGAAATACCATTACCTAAGCCACGTTCGGTGATTTGTTCACCCAGCCACATGACAAACATCGTGCCAGTAACCAGAGTAACCACTGCAGTGAAACGGAACAACATGCCCGGATCGATCACCAGACCCGGTTGCGACTCAAGGGCTACCGCAATACCCACAGCCTGAACCAAGGCCAAAATGACCGTGCCATAGCGTGTGTACTGGGTTATCTTGCGTCGGCCTGCCTCGCCTTCTTTCTTGATCGCTTCAAGGGTTGGCACCACAGACGACATCAATTGCATAATGATCGATGCAGAGATGTACGGCATGATACCCAGTGCAAGCACCGAGAAACGTTCAAGAGCACCGCCCGAGAACATGTTGAACAAACCCAAGATGCCGCCGGCATTTGACCGGAACATTTCGGACAGTGCGTCGGGGTTGATGCCCGGTACGGGTACATGCGTACCCAACCGGTAAACCACCAAGGCGAGCAGCAGGAAGACCAGACGGCGCTTGAGATCGCCGTAGCGTGGACCTGCCTTACCTTGTGCCTGAGCTTTAGCCACCCGTTACCCCTTATTCAGCCAGCGAACCGCCAGCTGCTTCGATGGCTGCGCGAGCACCCGCCGTAGCCGAAACGCCTTTCAGGCTCACCTTGCGGGTAAGAACACCCGATTTGATGACCTTGACGTAACGGACGCCTTGACCGACCACACCAGCCTGCTTCAGAACTTGCACATCGATTTCGTCGACGGGCAACAGTTCGATTTCAGACAAACGGACTTCGGCGCTGAGGTGACGACCCAGCGGGGTAAACCCACGCTTGGGCAGACGGCGATACAAGGGCATCTGACCGCCTTCAAAGCCGACTTTGTGGAAGCCGCCCGAACGCGATTTTTGACCTTTGTGACCGCGGCCACCTGTTTTGCCCAGCCCAGAGCCAATACCACGGCCTACACGACGCTTGGCATGCTTGCTACCAGGAGCAGGTTGCAACGTATTTAATTGAGTTTCTGACATCTCGATTCCTTTCAGGCTTCCGAGACAGTCACGAGGTAATCCACTTTGCGGATCATCCCACGGACCTCGGGGGTGTCAACCAGCACGCTACTGCTGTTGACACGACGCAGACCCAGACCGCGAACTGTTTCGCGGTGAGACTGCTTGGTGCCAATAACCGAGCGCACGAGCGTTACTTTGATGTGTTTCTGTGTCGTCATGACTTACCCCAGAATTTCTTCAACCGTCTTGCCACGCTTGGCGGCAATGTCGGAAGGTGTCGAGCAGGCGGCCAGACCGTTTAACGTGGCGCGAACCAGGTTGTACGGATTGCTGGAACCGAGGCTTTTGGCCACTACGTTACGTACACCCATCACTTCGAAGATAGCGCGCATTGGGCCGCCGGCAATAACACCGGTACCTTCTGCGGCTGGCGAAATGAGGACTGTGGACGCACCGTGCTTGCCAACAACCGTGTGATGCAACGTACCGTTTTTAAGAGGTACCTTGCTCAGACCACGGCGGGCCTGTTCCATTGCTTTTTGAACGGCAACCGGAACTTCACGGGCTTTACCTTTGCCCATGCCGATACGGCCATCGCCGTCGCCTACAACGGTCAGCGCTGCAAAGCTCATGGTGCGACCACCCTTGACCACTTTGCTGACGCGATTGACCGCGATCATTTTTTCACGCAAGCCGTCGTCGTTTTCTTTCTCGGCGGTATTCTTGCCTTGTGCTTTAGCCATTTGACAATTCCTTGCTTAGAATTTCAGGCCGGCTTCACGCGCGGCTTCAGCCAACGCCTTGACGCGGCCGTGGTAACGGAAGCCCGAGCGATCGAAAGCGACGAGTTCGATACCCGCTGCTTTAGCTTTCTCGGCAACACGCTTGCCCACCAGAGTGGCTGCAGCGACGTTACCGCCGTTGGCCAGTTCTTTACGGACTTCGGGTTCGAGCGTCGATGCGCTGACCAGAACGCGGTCACCTTCCGGCGAAATAATGTTGGCGTAAATGTGCGTGTTCGAACGGTGAACCGCCAGGCGATGAACGCGCAGTTCGGCGATTTTCCGGCGAGTAGCAACCGCACGACGCAAACGGGAGATTTTCTTATCCATGATTCTTCCTTGCCTACGCGCTTATTTCTTCTTGGCTTCTTTGATGATGACTGTTTCATCGGAGTAGCGCACGCCTTTGCCTTTGTAAGGCTCGGGTTCACGGTACGACCGGATGACAGCAGCCGCATGGCCGACAACCTGCTTGTTAGAACCCTTGACCACGATTTCAGTGGGGGTCGGGCATTCAATTTTGATGCCTTCGGGTGCTTCGAAGTTGATGTCGTGCGAGTAACCAAGTTGCAGTTTAAGCACGTTGCCCTGAACGGCAGCGCGGAAACCCACACCGACCAGATTCAGTTTGCGCTCGAAACCAGTGCTGACGCCGGTAACCATATTGGCAACCAGGGCACGCACTGTACCGGACATCGCTTTGGCGTGGCGTGAATCATTGGCCACGGCAAAAGTGATTTGACCGTCTTCGAGTTCGACCTTGACATCGCCAGTGAGGGCCTGGGTGAGTGTACCCAAAGGACCTTTGACAGAAATCAAGTCGGGGTTAATGGTGGCTTCAACGCCTTTCGGCAGTTTGACCGGGTATTTTGCAATACGTGACATATGTGTTTCCCCTTATGCTACGTAGCAAAGTACTTCGCCACCCACGCCATTGGCGCGAGCTTTGCGGTCGGTCATGACGCCGCGGGGTGTCGAGATAATGGCAACGCCAAGGCCGTTCATGACCTGGGGAATTGCACTGTGGCCTTTGTAAATACGCAGGCCAGGGCGCGACACGCGCTCGATGCGTTCAATAACCGGACGGCCGGCGTAGTATTTGAGGCCAATTTCGAGAACAGGTTTAGCCTGTTCGCCGGTGACCTGGAAACTGTCGATGTAGCCTTCGTCTTTCAGCACAGCAGCAATTGCTACTTTCAGCTTCGAGGAGGGCATGCTAACCGACGTTTTGTTGACCATTTGGGCGTTACGCACGCGAGTCAACATGTCGGCGATGGGATCGCTCATGCTCATGGTGTTTTCTCCTACCAGCTAGCTTTAGTCATGCCAGGCACTTCGCCACGCAGCGCCATTTCGCGCAGCTTGTGACGGGTCAGCCCGAACTTGGCAAAAACGCCACGGGGACGGCCAGTAACAACACAGCGGTTACGCTGACGTGTCGGGTTGGCGTTACGTGGGAGTTTTTGCATTTCCAAACGTGCTTGATAACGCTCTTCATCGGACTTGGACTGGTCGTTGATGATGGCTTTAAGTGATGCACGCTTGGCAGCGTATTTTTCGGCCAGCTTGGCGCGTTTAATGTCGCGATTAATCAGTGAAAGTTTAGCCACGTCATCGCCCCTTAATTGCGGAACGGGAAGCTGAACGCTGTAAGCAGCGCTTTGGCTTCGTCGTCTGTCTTGGCAGTGGTTGTGATGCTGATGTTCAGACCACGAACTGCGTCGATTTTGTCGTATTCGATTTCAGGGAAAATGATTTGCTCTTTAACCCCGACGTTGTAGTTACCACGACCGTCGAATGCGCGACCCGAGATACCACGGAAGTCGCGGAC
This sequence comes from uncultured Pusillimonas sp., assembly GCA_964440385.1. Classification (GTDB taxonomy): domain Bacteria; phylum Pseudomonadota; class Gammaproteobacteria; order Burkholderiales; family Burkholderiaceae_B; genus Neopusillimonas. The sequence goes on from CAYTSJ010000243.1 coordinate 3,995, forward strand.
GCGCGGCAATGCAACGCTAACCAGACGATCGAGGAATTCGTACATACGCTGACCACGCAGGGTGACCATGCAAC
>CAYTSJ010000244.1:0-4063 GCA_964440385.1 uncultured Pusillimonas sp.
AGGACAAGAAGCCTATCGAAATCCTCAAGGCCGTCACCGGTGGACAGATCGCAGCCGACAAACTGCAGGCTTTACGGGCGGAGTTTTGCAAGGCGCTGGCAATCGCTTAGGAACACGGGATTGCGAATTGCCCAGAAAGGATTTTTGCATGAGCATGGTATTTTTCATGGTTTCAGAGAGTGGCGTAGGATTTAACGCCTTGTCGGTATTGGATTTTTTCACTAATTTACAATCGAGTGGGCATGATTAAAGATCATTTCTAGTCGATTCTGAACTTCGTTCTTTCGGTTTAGAATTCTTCCGCGACTAGTAGGCAGATAAAAATTATCTAAACTGTTTAGACATCTTTTCTGACTTGGTTGAAAAGGTTTTTTATCCAAGCCACTGCCCGCAACCATCCCAGTGCCAATTGACCTTGGATCTCATAATCGAGACTGATTTTTGGTCCGTTTGTTTTGCCAGAAGTTGCTGCAATACACCTTGCATGTGTTCCAGACCTTGCGGCGCGATTTGTTGGCCATAAGCTTGGATCGTTGCATGGGCTTTATCAATCTCGGCTTCAAAAGGTGCCATGATCCGATCGTACTCGTCCATGTCATCGTCATAGGCCTTGGGATCAGGTTCAATCGCTACCAGGTACTCCAGGGCGCTAACAAAATCTTCATAGCTGGTGGTCATGGTGATGTTTCTCCAAAGAGGGTTTTGATTCATGGGTGCGTTCGATGTGGCGAGATACTTGAGCCATGCCGATATCGAGCGCAGCGCCTTTTTCCTCACGTCGGCTGACGGCAAACGGTAGTTTGGTCATGTCGTCGGTGTAGACACTGATTTTTTCTTTGGCCCGTGAGATGGCCACGTAGAAAACGTCAGATTTGGTAGTCCGACTGTACGTTTCCTGATTCAGGATGACCTGCGTTGCGGTCAGCCCCTGGGCGCTGTGTACCGTGCTGGTGTAGGCATAGTCCATGTGCAAAGGGTGGGTTTTGTCGGCATCAAGCATAAGACGACGTTCAATTGACCCGTCTTCAGCCCGTTTGCCAATCGTTACGGTGGTGGGGGTAACGGCAAGAACCTCGTAGCGCTCGCCATTGACCAGATCCAGTTTGGCATTGTTTCGAGTGATCCGTACGCTATCGCCGGCACTCAGTTCAGATTGACGAAGTTCATAAATTGACAGCTTGGTTGTGCGTGACGGATTGAAGTCAATGAGTTCACCCGTTTGTAGATGAGCAACCTGAATGTGATTTTTTTCGGTATCCACGTTCATGACTTTGTACTGATTGCCTGCAAGTAGCCCATTACGGTAATCTCGCTCGGGTTGAATGATGGTGCCGACTTCGTAATAGCGCGCCGATCGACGTTGGGCTTGAGTCGTGTCTACGCGGGTGAGCAAGTTGAAGTTAAAACCTTTGGCGCTCAGACCAAGCTTGTCATGTACCAGATCATTCAAGGCATTACGTGATGCGTTGGTGCCGGTGATGATCAGTGTGTCTTGGCGGGTTGCTTGGTCAAGCGATACGTACTGATCAGCCATTGCCGTATATCGGTCTGGGCTGTCTTTGATTTCCAATACCGAGTCTAGCTTGGTCTGGATGATGTGAAGTGCTTCGGAAGCACGCCCCTGGGCCGCTAATTCGACGGCCTCGCGAAGTAGAGGGTCTTTTTGGCGAACAATATCGCCCATGAGCGCTGTTTGCATGCCCTCATCTTGCAACTGGTGCATCGGCTTGCCCGCTTCAATCGCCTTGGTTTGGTCCTTGTCGCCCAGCATAACGACGCGAGCGCCAGTGCTTTCGGCTTGTTTCAGGATCTTTTCCATCTGACGGGTCGGTACTACGCCAGCCTCGTCAATCACAAGGATCGTTTTGTTATCGAGTTTGAATCGGCCTTGTTTGGCTTCGAGCATTGAAGCCACGGTAACGGCCTCAACACCAAGGCTACGAAGCTCTTTGACCTGCGTTCCGTAGGGCGCAACTGACTTGACGGTGTAGTCGGCAGACTCGATGACTTTCTTGACCTCGTTGAGCATGAAAGACTTGCCTACACCGGCAAGGCCTTGCACGCCAATAATTCGGTTCTTGGTACCCAGGATCAGGTCTGCGGCCGCCAATTGTCCCGGTTTGAGCCCTTTGCCATCCAGTTTTTGCTTGATTACGTCTGGTGTCATGATGGCCTCAACCTTTTCTCGACCTTCACGTTCGATCTGAAAGATTCGTTTTTCGCGTTCCCGTGCGGCCTGTGTCGTATACCGTGTCTCATCAAGGATCAAGCTCCCCGTAGCGATCGCACGACGTATATTTTGACGGGCTTGCGATGGGGTAGCGCCTTCACGAACCAGACGTTTGACCCACTCTTCACGTGATAGGGCAGTGCCGATATCTGCCACGTCGTTGGAGCGGTACACGTTGGCACCTTGGATTAGATGCCCTGCTTTGAGCGAACGCTCAATGGCCAGCTGGATGTGTTTGATCGATATGCCGGTACCCATGCTGTGGTTGAGCGCAAGCTCTTTCAAGACAGACTCGCGAATGATGGCTTCGCGTTCGGCATGGTGCCGAATTGCCCAAGCGACACACTGATCGGCAATGTTGTTTTGAAGCTGATCGCTCACAATTGTGGGTGAGTCAGGAAAAGATGACTTAGGAGGTACACCCGGCTGCTTTTCATCCGGATTTAACGATGAGCCAGGTGTGCCGGGAGTTGCTTTGTCATGACCAGGCTTATGCAGTTCGACCGGTCGTTTTGCGGCCGTAAAGTCGATGCCCAGGTCTTTAGCCTCTTTTTCCCATCCTTTTTGTAAGTCGTCACGGGTAATTTCAGGGCGTTTGGCATTTCGTGTGGCCAGGGTGATGGTTTGCTTCAGATCATGCGAGGCGGTTTTACGAGTTTTGCCCAGCTTGGCCAACTCGGCCTCAATTGTCATGCTTCGTTTGGAAAAATGCTCAATCTGTTCGCGACTGATATTGGCCAGCTCGAAACTGTCCTTTTCGTACCGAAGGGCATAGCCGGCTTTTTCCAGATACGCCGCCATTTCGTTTTTGTAGATGGTGTCCAGCAGTTTCTTATTCTTGAAGATTTGTTCATTGGCCACCGAAACCCATTTGCCATCGGCCCGCCGTGTGGCATTCATGATGACGGTGTGAGTGTGTAGTTGAGGGTCGGCGTGTTCTTCTTTGGAAGGGCGGGCGGTTTCATGCCGGAACTTGGCGGCGATGATATTGGCGGTTTTTTCTGAGGTGCTAACCCCTTTGACCTTTTGACGTGCGCGAACGAGTTCGTTTTCCAGATATTCCAGCGTTTTACGAACGGCATGGTCGTGGGCGTCCAGGACCGCGCTGTCTTTGCCAACAAGCGCCTGGATACTCACCGACTTGGGCGCTGAAAAGGTCAGGTCTTCACCGGCACGCGACTTGGCGTCTTTGCGCACGGACTTTGCAAGGTTAACGTCAGGCCCAAAATCACCTTTGAGTGCAGCGGCGAACTGCGCCTGCTTGATTTCGCCTTTCAGGCCGATCTGGGCTGCACCTTGACCCTGCCATTGCGCCGATGAACCATCGCGCGCGTAATAGTCATCTTCTGTGTCAGCGTAGTAGTGGCTTGCGCTATGCGCGTTGCCCCTGTGTAGGGTCTTCAGGGAGATCATTGCTGCTCCAATGGGTTGTTACCACGCCATCCTCATCCCAGGTTGTCGACGACGGCGGACGGGTCGATAGCGCGGTTTGTTCAACAAATGAAGGGTTGCGGGTGACGAACGAAAGGGGCTTGAGCACAAACTTGGCGATCGGGCGGTCTTCGGCAAATGCGACGTAGCCCGTCAGCTCTGGCAATGCTTGAATCTGTGCGGCGGTGACCACGGCCTCGGTTTGACGAACCAGCCGTTCACTGGTGCCGCGTGTGCCACCCGGATTGCGTGAGTCGGTGTATTCCGGGCGGGCCACTTCGTGCTCACCCAGCGCCGTGGACATTTCCTTGGCGGTCTCGGCATCCGTCTTGGACCCGCCCAGTACGACCAGGTTACGAAAACTCGCTCGCAGCGTCTGGGACATGTGCTTGCCGTAAATGG
>CAYTSJ010000245.1:0-4061 GCA_964440385.1 uncultured Pusillimonas sp.
TGAAAGGGAAGCCGAACTTCTCGCGATAGGCATGGTTGAGTTGATTCAACCGTGCGAACTCTTCGGGAGAACATTGATCAAGCCCTGCCCCCGCCTGCTCGGAGGTGGATTCAGGGGTCAGCTCGCCACGAATGGCGGCTTTGCCCGCCAGTTCGGGGTGTGCACGAATCAAGGTCAGTTGCGCCTCAAGGCCAGCCATTTTTATCTGCTGAACCATTTGGCCATGCAAATCATCAATTGCTGCGAACGGCCGATGGACTGCCGCCTGCTCTGCGACCCAGGGAGAGTGCTCAAAGACCCCACCCAGCCAACGCACAAAGTCCTGGACGGGCATGGTATTTAAACGGGCAAGTGAAATTCTTTCTGACATGACGTGCCGGGAAATCTAGTGTGCTGAGATGTTGTGGGTTCAGTTCAGGTACGCGTACCCGAATCGAAAGGATGATGCTCAATCCAATGGCGAGCGATGTCGACACGACGGCAAATCCAGACCTGGGCATGACTCTGGATATAGTCAAGAAACCGTTGCAACGAGGCAAAGCGACCAGGACGCCCGATGAGCCGGCAATGCAACCCTATCGACAACATTTTCGGCTGGGTCTCACCTTCAGCATAGAGCACATCAAAGGCATCTTTCAGGTAGGTAAAAAACTGGTCACCCGTATTGAAACCCTGAGCTGTCGCAAAACGCATATCGTTGGTATCCAGGGTGTAAGGCACCACCAGATGCTCGCGACGCGTCCCATCGTCAAGCTGAACCGGCATCCAGAAAGGCAAGTCATCGCCGTAATAGTCTGAGTCGTACAAAAAACCGCCCTCTTGAACCACCAGTTTGCGCGTATTCGGACTGTCTCGACCGGTATACCAGCCCTGCGGGTGTTCTCCGGTGAGGGTCTGGATAATCTCGGCACACCGCGCCATGTGCTCACGCTCAAGAGATTCAGGCGCCGATTGATAATGAATCCAGCGATAACCATGACACGCAATTTCATGGCCTAGTTCAACGAAGGCCTGAGCGACCTCGGGGTTACGCTCAAGGGCCATACCCACCCCGAACACGGTCAGCGGCAGACCTCGGCGCTCGAACTCTTTCAAGATCCGCCATACACCGGCACGAGACCCATACTCGTAAATAGACTCCATCGACATGTGCCGATCGGGATACGCCGCTGCACCAATAATTTCGGACAGAAACTGCTCTGAGGCAGGATCTCCATGCAGTATGCAGTTTTCCCCACCCTCTTCGTAATTGAGTACAAACTGGACCGCAATACGTGCCCTTCCGGGCCAGACAACGTGGGGAAGGGATCTTCCGTAACCAATCAGATCGCGGGGGTAGTCCTGGCGCATACTGGCTCCGTAAATTAACGTTTAACACTGAAAGCCGCCCAAGGGTCTGCAAGGGCGTAACTGGCCGGGCCCACACGATCTTCACAGTCTTGCAGGTGATGACACATGGCAGCGATGGCACCGTCGCGATCACCTGCCAGAATCAGATCAAGGATCTGGTCATGCTCGATGTATGAGCATGTACTTGCACTGGGTGTATCGCGAAACGCAATAATGAGGGTCGTTCGGCAACACAACGCATGCATGAATTCAGTCAGCACATGGTTTTCGACCAGACGAGCCATCTTGACGTGGAATGCATTAGAAAGGCGTAACCAGCTGATGCGGTCACCGCGCTCGAAAGCTTCGCGTTCCTGGCGGACCATGTTCCGCAAGGGCTGAATCCGCCGGGGCAAATCAGGAAACTGCATCAGCTTGTCGATAAGAACACACTCAAGCGTGCGGCGAGCCTCAAAGATGTCGCGGGTTTCTTCAGGACCCGGCTTCCAGACGTAAGCCCCCCGATTGTGGTGAATGACAACGATTTTGTCGTGACCCAACTGCGCCAAAGCAGAGCGAACCGTCGCACGCGAGCAATTGAAGATCTCACACAAGGTCGATTCGGTGAGTTTGGCGCCCGGCAGTAATCGACGATCCATGACGGCGTCAAAAATTTCAGCGTATACACGATCTACTTCAGAAACATGCCCTGAAACGCGTAACAATGAAGACGCACTTGGGGCGGCACTTTCGTGATAAGAGTCATAACGCTGATCGAGATACAGCATGGTTACACCTGCGGGAAACGGATAATCTTTGTGAAATCACTGATTGACAATTATTGGGGGGTAAAACAGAATCGTCAACATAAATTGTCGACAATCTGGAGTAACCATGGGAAAACTCTCTACCCACGTGCTTGACACCATGCACGGCTGCCCCGCAAAGGGCGTGCAATTAGCGCTGTACAGCGTCAACGAAGAAAAGCGTGTGTTGTTAAAGACTGTCTGCACGAATAATGATGGTCGCTGTGATGCCCCTCTGCTCGATGCGCAAGAGATACAACGCGGCACCTACGAGCTGGTTTTCATGGCCGGGGATTACTTTGCCAAAAAAGGCGTCAACGTCCCCGAGCCCCGCTTTGTCGATCAGGTTATCATCCGTTTCGGCATCGCCAACCCTGATGAAAATTATCACGTCCCATTAGTTGTCACCCCCTGGACCTACTCGACCTATCGTGGCAGCTGATCTTTTGCTGGCCTTGCCCTGAACTTCATACGGAATCAGCTCATGGAAGCCTACCTGGTCGAATACGGAAATCTGTTGCTGCGCTGGCTGCACGTCATCGCTGCCATCGCCTGGATCGGCGAGTCAATTTATTTCGTTGCGCTTGATAACGGCCTGCGCCCATCGCATTCGGAAGAAGAACGTAAAAAGGGGGTATCTGGAGAATTATGGGCTGTCCATGGTGGTGGTTTCTACCATCACAAAAAATTTCAGACGGCCCCGCCTGACCTACCCAAAGATCTTCACTGGTCGTTCTGGAAGGCCTACACCACCTGGCTTAGCGGCTTTGCCTTGTTTGCCATCATGTATCTGGCCAACCCCGTTTTTTTTCTGGCTAATCCGAATAGTCCCTGGGAATGGGTGCGTCAGCTGAACGGATGGCAACTGAATGGCGTTGCCCTGCTGTTCTTGCCGGGAGGCTGGATTGTTTACGACCAGCTTTGCCGTCGCATCAGCCCCAACATGACGCGTGACGGTTTACTGGGCATCGCTGTCGCTGCGATGATGGTCGTCGTCGCCTGGCTTAGCGTCCATGTTTTCCAGGGACGGGCTGCATTCTTGATCACCGGGGCCGTCATGGCAACTGCCATGTCTGCAAATGTCTTTTTCTGGATCATTCCTGGACAACGCCGCATGGTCAGTGCCATGAAAAAAGGTGAACTGCCCAACCCCCTGGATGGCAAACGTGGCAAGCAACGTTCAGTTCACAACACTTATTTCACGCTGCCCGTCGTGTTCTTGATGCTCAGCAATCATTATTCGTTCACTTACACAAGCGAATATGCCTGGATCATCATGAGCCTTTTCATTTTCTCGGGGGCTCTGATAAGACAATACTTTGTCTTGCTTCATCTTGGTCAAAACAAGCCGGCATACCCGATGGCAGGCGTGGCCCTGCTGGTTGTTATCGGGCTTATGGCAGCACCTTGGCAAAAAGATAAGCCCGTTGCTTCCAACGTGCAACGCACCACCGCCGAAACCACGCCCCCCATGACCAGCAGCACCGACGGCGGGAAAACTGATCTTGTACGCGTTCTGCAAATCATGAATAACCGCTGCGTTCAGTGCCATGCTGCAAAACCGTCGCAACCTGGATTTGCTTCAGCACCAGCCGGGATCCGGCTGGAAACCGAAACTGAGGTCATGACCAACCCAGCGTTGATTAAAAAAGTGGTTGCCAACAAATACATGCCACTGGCCAACGTTACCCAAATGACCGATGAAGAGCGCTTGCTTATTGCCAATTGGAGACCATAAGTCTTCGGTATGCACAGCGGCTATTAACCCACACAGAGATAACCTACCGTTCGACCTGTGGCATCCGCCTTGGGCCCGCTGTCAGAAACAAGAACGGTTGAGTAACCTGTCGGACATGTACATGTACCGGTTCGAGGGTTAGCGGCCATAGCAACGCAACCCGTTACAGAATTAACCGAGAAACCTCC
>CAYTSJ010000246.1:0-4046 GCA_964440385.1 uncultured Pusillimonas sp.
AAAAAAGACCTTATCCAGCGGCCCGGCTGAACGTCCCCTGCTTTACCTGATCAAATCGACTAACACGGCAATCTCATGTCAAAAGCGGGCAGATCGGACGGCTGATCAATATCGGCGAATATGCCTTCAGTATCGACCGAAACAAAGGAGACGGGCACGGTGCTTTGCGATAACAACACGCGAGCCCCTTCATCACCCTGCAATTGGGCCAGCCGAGGCAACCAGGCCCGCCCCCATAAAACGGGGTTACCGGGTTTGCCTTTATTTTGCGGACGCACGACCACATGATCTGCATCTGCACCCAAGGCCGCAACGGATTGCCGGTAGTGCAAGACCAACGCGCGAATGACACCCACATCAACCCTTGGCATATCGGCCAGCAAAACCATCAGGGCAGCCTGCGGATCAATACTTGCCGCGACACGCACCGATGCGGCCTGCCCTTCAGCGTAGTCAGGGTTATGAACAAACGCCACGGGCAGGCCATATAACGCCTCCTGTATCGCGCCTGCATCGTGGCCCGTAATGACCCGAACAGGACCACATTGCGCGACCAAGGCCTGGCTGACGACATGTCGAACCATAGGCTGCCCTTGGTACGACAAAAGCAATTTGTTGGTTGCCCCCATGCGTCGACTTAAACCCCCAGCCAATACACACAGGTTGACCGGCAAAAGCGGCCCTTGATCTGTTTCTGTTTTCATGAATAAATCAGGTTTAAAGAGATGAGGGTTGCCTGACAAACGAAGCACCATTCATGATAGCGGCTTTAATCGCCAACCCTGCACTTTCAAATCACAACTCAACACGACAGACATCATGATCAAAAAAATTTCCAATGCAAAACTGCGTGGCCGAAGCGGCCTGTGGGACATACACATTCATGAAGGTAAAGTCGCGTCGATCAACCCTTGCAATGGGCCAGACCCTGCCGCCACCAAGGTACACGGCAAAAATGCAGCACCGGCCCCGCAACCGCAGCAGCCCTCACCCGATCTTATCGATGCTGCGGGCGGTCTGGTTATCCCTCCGTATATTGAACCCCACATCCACCTGGATGCCACACAGACTGCGGGCCAACCCCGCTGGAATCTTTCAGGTACTTTATTCGAGGGTATCGCCTGCTGGGCAGAGCGCAAAGCATCATTATCAATAGACGATGTCAAGCAAAGAGCCTGGCGAACTTTGAAGTGGCAAATGGCGCAAGGCATCCAGCACGTACGCACCCACGTTGATGTTTCCGACCCATCACTAACGGCGCTTAAAGCCATGCTTGAAGTGCGCAGTGAAATCGCACCCTGGCTTGACCTGCAGATTGTGGCGTTCCCGCAAGAAGGCATTCTGTCTTACCCCAACGGTGAAGCCCTGCTTGAAGAAGCGCTCAAAATGGGGGCCGACGTGGTGGGTGCGATCCCGCACTTTGAATTTACCCGTGAAATGGGGGTTGAATCGCTGCACAAGGCGGTCGCACTGGCCTGCAAATATGACCGGCCAGTTGATGCACATTGTGATGAAACCGACGATGAGCAATCGCGCTTTCTTGAAACCCTGGCCATGCTGGCCTGGCGAGAAGGCTTGGGCGCACGGGTTACCGCCAGCCACACTACTGCCATGCACAGCTACAACGGCGCTTATACGTCGCGCCTGATGCGCCTGCTGACGCTGTCAAACATCAATTTCGTATCCAACCCATTGGTCAACATCCACCTCCAAGGGCGGTTCGATGACTACCCTAAACGGCGTGGATTGACACGGGTGAAAGAACTGCTCGAATACGGGCTCAATGTATGTTTTGGCCACGATGATGTGTTCGACCCTTGGTACCCTCTGGGTACTGGCAATCTGTTGCAAGTGCTGCACATGGGCCTGCATGTGGCGCAAATGATGGGGTACGAGCAACTGGATAACGGTCTTGACCTGATCACGACCCACAGTGCCAAAACCCTTGGTCTGGCAGGTTACGGCATAGAGGCTGGCCACAGTGCGAATCTGCTGGTATTACCTGCCGACAACGGTTTTGACGCCTTGCGCAGACAGGTCAGCGCCCAGTATGTCGTGAGGCACGGCACGCTGACCGCCCAGACGCGCCCAGCCAGTACCGAGCTGTTTCTGGATGGGACAGAGGCCATAGATTTCAGGTAAACAGGCCATACCCATATCGAAGGCCCGACACTCAAGTCAGAGCGTCGTAGGCTTGCCGAACAGCCTCGACGCCATATTGGCGTTCAAGCCGCCTGACCGTAAAGTGCCCACGCGCCATGTCTTGAAAATGATTGATAAACAAAGTATTGATAGCCGCGCCACCGGCAGCACCAATGGCCGGAATCGCCTGGGCTGCCGCTTTTTCGGTGACCTGAATGCCGAACCGGTTGGCCACCTTGGCAATCAGTTTGACCATCAAAGGTGCACCCTGCTCGGCCAAACCTTTTTCTGCAATGTATTTACCGGCCTCAGTCACTGACTGTGCCAATGCCGCCCGCACCGCAAAGTAACCACTTTCGGTGCTGTCATCCTGTGTCGTCTTGCCACCCAATGCGAACACTTCAATACAGGCACGGCGGGTGCCGTCATCATTGATGGACTCCCCATGGCTGCGTGCAATATCGGCCACTGACCGCAGCATGATGGTTGTGGACACTGGCAACTCAATGGCAATGGCACCCAAACCGAAAAAGCCACCGACGCCACCCGACACAGCCACCCCCAGTTGATGCCAGCGATTCGAGGATTTGCGCCCCGGCTGGTCACCCAACGTGTAAAGCGCTGCGTCAGTCGCCTTGGTCAGCGCCACTTGCGTCAACGTCCCGATCTGACGCGTCCAGGACGACGGCAAACGGGCAAGCCCCTTCTCGATGGGCATACCAATAAGGTTAGTGATACGTGAAGCCAGCCCTGGATGTTCGAGCAGTTTTTTGGCTTGCCTGAGGGCCTCAAGATCTTCGGGCGCAATCATTGCAGTTATTTCAAGCGAACGATAGTCAACGTCGCTTCGCCCTCGTCTGACGAGACCCAAACCATGTCATCCTGAACGTTGATATTCAGAACCATCTTCCGGGCGGCGAGCGCGGCCAACGCCTGAGTGCCGTCAACATCCAATGCAAACACCCTGAGTTTCTGGGAGCGATCAAGCTTGTTTTGTACACCTTGCCACCACAGCATGGCATTGCGACCATAGGCAAAGACCACGACATCGTCTGCACGACCACAGGCCTTCAACAATCGACGCTCGTCGGGCAATCCGGTTTCTACCCACTGAATCACTGCACCCGTCAGGTCTTGCCGCCACAAATCAGGCTCATCAGTTTCCGACAAGCCCCGCGTAAACGTCAAGGTTTCTGACTCATCGGCCAGAAGCGCAAACGCTACAAGTCGCACCATCATGCGCTCGTCAGTTTCGGACGGGTGACGGGCCACCGTCAGGGTATGACTGCCGTAGTAACCCCGATCGTTGTCGGCAATATTGAGGTCGGCTTTGTAGACCGTAGAGCGCAGCGCCATAGAAAGTAGCCATGAATTCAGGACGGCAGATTTTACATCCCGGATGCTCGCTAACCGAAAATCGCTACAGTCAGAAATGTTCAAAAATTGACGCCACCCCATTGCCAGGGCGTCTTCCTGTCTCAAGCCAACGCAGCGAAACCCGGACTACAGGCTTACTCACACACTGCAGCGGCATTGAATTATAAAATTAATATCGAATTCTTCCTTTAAGATTGCCAATATCTAGCCCGAGCTACCCTTCAAAATGAAAAACAAAATCAATCGTCTTTTATTTATTGTCCTGTCCACGCTGGTGTTGTCGACGTTATACCCGACCTTGGCAACGGCCGCGCCACCCGCCCAGCCCATGCCAAAAACCGGCTCATGCCCCAGCGGCTATTACGCCAGCGGGAAATATTGCGTTCCTAACTCCAATGCAAAACATGCCCTGGAGAAAAGTGGCAGTTGCCCTAGCGGTTATTACAGCAGCGGAAAGTATTGTGTTGCGTCAACACCAAAAAGCAAAACCGCCATCCCCAGGGTAGGGTCCAGTTGCCCAAACGGTT
>CAYTSJ010000247.1:0-3996 GCA_964440385.1 uncultured Pusillimonas sp.
GGTTGTTTGGCAAAACCATCGATAGCCGCGATATGCAGGTGCGGCAACGTGTAGGCTACATGTCGCAGTCTTTTTCGTTGTATGCCGAACTGTCGGTCAAGCAGAACCTGGTGTTGCATGCCCGCCTGTTCAGTGTGCCTGAGTCCGAAATTCCCGCCAGGGTAGAGGCTACTGCAACCCGTTTCGGGCTGGTGGAGGTGCTGGATAGTTTGCCAGGGGTGCTGCCCTTGGGGATTCGTCAAAGGTTATCGCTGGCGGTGGCCGTGGTGCATGGTCCAGAATTGTTGATCCTTGACGAGCCCACTTCCGGGGTCGATCCGATAGCTCGCGACATGTTCTGGCAACACATGATTGATCTGGCCCGCAATGACGGCGTGACTCTGTTCATTTCGACTCATTTCATGAATGAAGCCGAACGTTGTGATCGCATCTCGTTTATGCATGCGGGTCGGGTGCTGGTGAGCGACACGCCCCAGGCCCTGGTAGAGCAGTGCGGCGCGGCTAATCTTGAAGGTGCCTTCATTCATTATTTGCAGCAGGCCTCTTCTAGCCCAACTCACACCTTACAGGCCGAACATCCAGTGCATGAGCCTGAATTGGTCGGCGCTCAGCCCCGAAGTTTGCCTTCTGGGCCTGCACAGGGTCGGTTTAGCGTGTCAAGAGTATTGACCTGTGCCCATCTTGAGTCTTTGCAGTTGCAACGTGATCCGGTTCGGCGGTTACTGGCTTTGATCGGTACATTGATTCTGATGTTAATCATGGCTTACGGCATCAGTATGGACGTTGAGGACCTGACCTATGCTGTGCTTGATCATGACCAGACATCGCTGAGTCGTGGTTACGATCTGAACATGGCGGGGTCACGGTATTTTGTCGAGCGCCCGCCGATTCTCGATCATGCTGATCTTGACCGGCGCATGCGAAGTGGAGAAATAGCGCTGGCCATTGAAATACCGCCGGGTTTTGCTCGCGATCTCAAACGGGGCAAGGCGGTTGAAATCGGCGCCTGGATTGATGGTGCAAATCCTCAGCGGTCAGAGACCATTCGCGGCTATTTACAAGGCATGCATCAAGGGTGGCTGGTCGAGCAAATACGCCTGGAGCAGGGGATTGATGCGGCTTCAACGTCTGCGTTCACCATCGAAACGCGTTTTCGCTATAACCCCGATGTCAAAAGCCTGCCGGCCATGGTGCCGGCCGTAATCCCCCTGCTTTTGCTGATGATTCCCGCCATGTTGACGGCTTTGGCGGTGGTGCGTGAAAAGGAGCTGGGGTCGATTCTGAATTTTTATGTGACGCCGCTTCGTCGCAGTGGGTTCTTGCTGGGTAAACAGTTACCTTATGTTGTCTTGGGGCTGTTCAATTTCTTATTGATGGCGGCATTGGCCGTCACGTTGTTCGGTGTCCCTGTCACGGGCAGCTTTGCAACACTCTTGCTGGCTTCATTCATTTATGTGGTCTTTGCAACAGGCTTTGGTTTGTTTGCATCAAGTTTTACCCGTTCACAGATTGCCGCCATGTTCTTGACCATGATCGGCACGATTCTGCCAGCCATACAGTTTGCAGGGCTCCTGAACCCGGTCTCCTCGCTGGAAGGGCCCGGTGCCCTGATTGGTCAGGTCTATCCGACCACATACTATTTGTTGATCAGCCGAGGTGTTTTCAGTAAAGCCCTGGATTTGGCCGATGTATGGCAGGCCCTGTGGCCATTGGCTTTGTCAGTGCCTTTTATTCTGGTGTTGTCTGTTGCGCTGCTGCGCAAGCAGGAGCATTGAATGCGCTATTGGTTGACGATTTTTCGACTGGGCGTGAAGGAGTTATGGAGCCTGTGGCGAGATCCTGCCATGCTGGTCCTGATTCTTTACACCTTTACCGTATCGATTTATACGGCGGCTACGGCCATGCCCGATACGCTGCATAAAGCGCCGATTGCCATCGTGGATGAAGATCAGTCTGCCTTGTCCGGGCGGATACAGGCTGCATTTTTTCCGCCAAAGTTTTCCCGCCCCCATCTGATCAGCATCAGTGAGGTTGATCCGGCCATGGATGCCGGGCGTTATACCTTTGTACTGAATATCCCGGCAAATTTTCAGCGTGATGTCTTGGCGAGCCGTCAACCGGTTATTCAACTCAGTGTTGATGCCACACGGATGTCGCAAGCTTTTACTGGCAGTGGATACATTCAGCAAATGGTCTCGGAAGAGGTCAATGCGTTTGTTCAGCGCTATCGCAAGGTTTCCGCACCTCCGGTTGATCTGGCGCTTCGCCTCAGATTCAACCCGGCCCTTGATCGTGCCTGGTTTGGTGCCTTGAACGAAACCATCAACATCATCACCATGCTGGCGATCATCTTGACAGGGGCCGCACTGATTCGTGAGCGCGAGCATGGCACCATAGAGCATCTTCTTGTCATGCCCGTGACACCCGCCCAGATTATGCTTTCCAAAATTGCGTCGATGGGGATGGTGGTTTTATTGGCGTCTGCGCTTTCCCTGGTTTTTGTCGTGCAGGGTTTATTGCATGTTCCGATTGAGGGGTCGTTGCTCTTGTTCTTGAGTGGGGCTGCATTGCACCTGTTTGCCATGACCTCGATGGGTGTGTTTATGGCGACTGTGGCGCGTAGCATGCCGCAGTTTGGTTTGTTGTTTGTACTGGTTTTGCTGCCGCTTCAGATGCTTTCTGGCGGCACCACGCCCCGAGAAAGTATGCCCGACCTGGTGCAGTATCTGATGCTTGCGGCGCCCACAACGCATTTCGTACAACTGGGTCAGGCGATTCTGTTCCGAGGTGCGGGGCCAGGTGTGGTCTGGCCGCAGTTTTTTGCCCTGATCCTGATTGGTACACTCTTCTTTGTGATTGCCCTGAGCCGCTTCCGGCGTACCCTGAGCCAGATGGCCTGACTTCCGAACAATGCCCCAGAGGCACGGAGATTTTTTGATGCACCCCCAAAATTTGTTTCAGCAAGCCACTGAATACTTCACTGACTCATGGCAGCGCGCCGTTCTGTACGCGGATGTCATGCGTCAACGAGGAAATCAGTACCGAGAGCACATGACCAAGCGGACTCCGCATGTGCTCAGCGTGCCATTCGAGTTTTTGATGAATGGCAAAGATTTGCCTGATCCGGTCAATTATGGCTTGTGCCGTATTTTGCCCCACGATGGCATTGAAATCGACCCCAAAAAAAGGCCGTTCGTTGTGGTTGACCCGCGTGCAGGTCATGGCCCTGGTATTGGTGGTTTCAAGGCTGAAAGTGAAATCGGGGTGGCGATGCGTGCTGGCCATCCGTGCTACTTCATCGGTTTTGCGCCCGAGCCCATACCTGGGCAGACTGTTTTTGATGTCATTCGCGCTGAAGCGGCTTTCCTGCGCAAGGTCATTGAATTACACCCTGATGCCGAGGGTAAACCGGTTGTCATCGGAAACTGCCAGGCGGGCTGGCAGGTGCTCATGACAGCTGCGTTATACCCCGATCTGTTCGGCCCCATCATTGTGGCTGGCGCACCCGTGTCTTATTGGGCAGGCTGGCGGGGCAAAAACCCGATGCGTTACAGCGGTGGCTTGCTGGGTGGCTCATGGCCCGCCGCGCTCACCAGCGACCTCGGGGCAGGTAAATTCGATGGCGCCTGGCTGGTCCAGAATTTTGAAAATCTCAATCCGGCCAATACCTTGTGGGACAAGCAGCATCATCTTTATGCCAACGTCGATACCGAGGTGGATCGCTATCTGGGTTTCGAGAAGTACTGGGGGGGGTACGTTTATCTGACCGATGAAGAAATCCAGTTCATTGTTGACAATCTCTTTGTAGGTAACCGCTTGGCGACAGCCGGCATCGTCACTGATGAAGGTATTCGGGTCGATCTGCGTAATATTCGTTCACCGATCGTGGTGTTCTGCTCGCGTGGCGATAACATCACGCCGCCGCCTCAAGCCTTGGGCTGGATCCCTGATCTGTACCAGGCTGACGAAGAAATATATGCCCACAATCAGACCATC
>CAYTSJ010000248.1:0-3984 GCA_964440385.1 uncultured Pusillimonas sp.
CAACAAAGCAGTCATACCAATACAACCCGCCGTGCTGAGGACAAGAACGCGCCGCTTGCGTTGTCTGGCATCGGCATAGGCCCCCAGCATTGGCATTGTCAACATCACAATGAAGTAAGACAAAGACAACGCCGTGGTCAGTGCCAAAGTAGCCCATGACTGACCTCCAGCGACAACGGCAACGAAATAAGCGTTGAAAACGGTCGTGAGCACAACCGTGGTATAGCCAGAGTTGGCAAAGTCGTAAAAGGCCCAGCCCCAGAATTCACGTTTTTTAACACCGGGGGAGAGCACTTGCGCCAGACCTGCAGACTGCTTTGATGGATGGCCCTCGGCCTTTTGATGCACTAATGACATGCTCAGGGATGCGACACGCTAGCGAGAATCAAACGATTGCTGCGATGCCAGCACGGGCAATAGCAGCATCATCACTGGACTTGACCCCACCGGCAGCCACAGCGCCAATCACATGACCGTCAACAATAATGGGAACCCCGCCTTCAAGCATGCCCGACAAACCTGGCGCAGACAGGAAAGAGAACCGCCCCTGGTTAATGATGTCATCGTATATTTTGGATTCGCGACGCCCAAGCGCAGCTGCAGCCGCCTTTGCGGGCGTTATCTGTGCCGTGATAGGTGCAGCACCGTCAAGGCGCAGCATACCCAGCAAATGGCCGCCATCATCAACCACTGCAATTGTTACAGCCCATTGATTGTCCAAGGCATGCTGTTCAGCCGCTGCCAAAATGGCTTTCACGTCATCTGCGGTTAAAAAGGGTTTTGTTTTCATGATTTAAGACCCAAGTTACATTAAAGCGGTAAATCACGACTTTACCTGAACGTCATGATTAGTTAAACTCGGGGACGCTTAAAATTGACGGTCCGTAAGGGCCCACCCATTACCTATGCCGCCAATATCCAGAATATTTAAATCTTTAACCTCGTTTTCGTGGCTCAGTACGCGCAGTATTGTTATTTTTGCCACGCTGTCAGTATCCACGGTTCTTGCAGGTTGCGCCACCACACAATCTACATCCAGCAGCTTGCGCAACACCTACCAGGCTCAGGCCACGGCAGACCCTTTAGGTGCTTATCTGGCCGCTAACGAATTTGGCGCCAGCTACTCTTCCGGTCGCGGCTACGATAAGCCTATGGGCACACAAGCCATGGCTTATACCGCCATGAAGCATCTGGGCGTCAGGTACAAATTCGGCGGTGATGAACCGACCACAGGGTTTGACTGCAGTGGTCTTGTGGGTTACGCCGCTGAAAAGTCGCTGGGTCTCAAATTGCCTCGTAGTTCGGCCGAAATTGCCAGGCTCGGTGTCCCTGTTGACAAGCGTGAACTTAAAAAAGGTGACCTGGTATTTTTTAATACTTTAGGTCACAGGTTTTCACACGTTGGCATCTACCTGGGTAACGATCAGTTCGTTCATGCACCACGCGCCGGTTCCGTTGTTCGTGTCGAAGACATGAACATGGCTTACTGGAAAAAACGCTACAACGGCGCACGTCGGCTCAATGATGATGGCACGGGCCTCGATGCATCGTCTGTCCTGACCATGAAAAAGTAAAGTGTCCAACACATAAAAAAACCGGTTATAAACCGGTTTTTTTTATGTTCTGAATTTGAATGTTTGTTGTACGACCCAGGGTTATTCGGCCCAGTGAGACACGCGGTTTTCATCAGGCTGGCCAAAGTCAATGGCTTCTTGGACAACATCACGCGTCAGTTTATCTGACAACATTTCCAGCAGCACATACACATAATCCCGCAAAAATATCCCCGATTTGACGGCAACCCTGGTCACATGCCGACCAAAGAGGTGGCCAACCGGGATACCTACCAGATCTTTGTCACGTCGCGGATCAAAGGCCATACCCGCAATAATGCCAACCCCCAGCCCGACATCAACATAGGTTTTGATTACGTCGGCATCGATCGCTTCCAGAACGATATCCGGCAGAATCGATTGCCTGGCAAACGCCTCATCAATGGCGCGACGACCGGAAAACTGACGGTCATAGGTAACGATAGGGTATTGTGCCAACTGCTCAATTGATAGCTCACGGGCCTCGCGAGAAGTGAGTGCAGTCAGCGGATGATCCGGCTTGACGACCAGCACATGCTCCCACTCATAAACGGGTAACGTCGCCAGACCTGGGGTATGTGCCAACGACTCTGTCGCAATCGCGATATCGGCCTGCTCATGCAGCACCATTTTTGCCAAGGTGGGCGGGTTGCCCTCGGCCAATGAGACACGAACTTTAGGGAACCGTGCCCGAAAAGCAGGAATCACCTGGGGTAACAGGTAACGTGCCTGTGCGTGCGTGCAGCCAATCACCAAACCGCCCTCATCGAGCTGGGCAAACTCATCACTGACTTTCTTGAGATTGTCTACCTCACGCATGATGCGCTCGATGACCTGGGCCACAGCAGCACCCGGCTTGGTCAACCCACGAATCCGCTTTCCATGACGTTCAAAAATCTTGACACCGAGCTCATCTTCGAGCTCGATGATCGACTTGGAAACACCGGGCTGCGACGTGAATAATGTGCGAGCAGCCTCGGTAAGGTTGAAATTGCGACGTATAGTTTCGCGAACGAAACGAAATTGCTGAAGATTCATGATGTGCCCCGTTAGTAAGGCACATTATATGGAATAAAGAAAGCTATCTATATTACTTTTATGTATTAGTTTGTGCTTTATCAAGCTTTGGAAACAGAGGTCTGTTTAGGCGCTTTTACCCGTAACTTTCGCCACATCATATACGCCATCAGGGCCAGAAAAACCCCGTGAATCAGCCAGACACCCATATAAAAACTCAACTGCCCGTTGGCAATCCAGCCTTGAGACAAATTAATGAGGTTCATGTAAAGCAAACCCACCAAACCCGCGATCAGGATGTCACCTGAACGCCCCAACCGAGGGTTCACTGCCCCCAGGGGAATGGCCAGCAATGCCAGATTCAGGGCCGCTAACGGCAAGGCCAGACGCCACATGATTTGAGAGTCAGACCGGTTGGAATTGTCCTGAAACAATTGCACCGTGGGGCGTGCCTTGAGTTGTTGCTCGGCAATCGTGCGCATGGCATCGGGGGTACTGTCGTTGGCACCACGCTCAAGCCGGAAACCATAGCGGTCAAAATCCAGAATTCGAAATTCGGGTTGACCAGGCTTCAGGTCATAGCGATGCCCCTCGGAGAGCACCAAAAAGCGGTCTCCGTTAGGCTGCACTTCGACCCGGGCACTTTCGGAGGTCACTATGCTCAGCCATTCGGGGTCTTGCACTCGTGCTACCACTTTACCCAATTCATCTTCCGCTCGAACCGGATCTTCTGCAAAAAAAACCCTTGCCCCCGCTTGCGTTTCGATGAACTGCCCGGCAGTTACCTTGGAAAGATCAGACCGTTGTTCGAAACGTTGACGATACTCACCAATGTTCCGATGAGCCCATGGTGAGGCAAACAAAGTCAAAAAGGCAATAATTATCGCGGCCGGGACCGCGCAGCGCATCACCGGACCCACCCAGTCTTTCAGCGACAACCCGCTGGCAAACCAGACGACCATTTCCGCCTCGCGAAAATTACGCGTGATAGTGGTCAGTACAGCAATAAACAAGGATACCGCCAGGATAACGGGCAAAGCGGTGATGGTAGAAAAAGTGGCGAGCCCGAAAACAACATCAGACCCGATGGAACCGTTGGCGGCCTCGCCCAATAACCTGACCAGCACAACACTGAGCCAAACGACCAGCAAGGTCGAAAAAACAACCCCGGTATGACCGAGAATTTCCGAAACTACCGACCGTTTGAATAGAGACATAAGAAAAAATGGGAGATAATCAACAGCATTCTACTGACATTAACCAGGATCATCATGGAATTCAGCACAACTACCACAAGCCCCCTTGAAACATTGAAAACCTCGGCATTGGCCGTGGGCGTTTTCGCCGACGGCGTCTTGACCGCTGCTGCCAGGAA
>CAYTSJ010000249.1:0-3970 GCA_964440385.1 uncultured Pusillimonas sp.
ATTAGGGCACCGTACCCGGATTGGCCATTTCGGCCAACAAATGAAAGCAGTCGCATGGTTATCCTTTGTGGTTAAGGTTATTACCTGTAGGTAATACCATGCGACTATTATTTCACAATTACTGCATGTAGGTAAAAATTAAATAAATATTCAGTATCAACGCCAGCCTTCGATATCAGCCAACCGATCCAGCGCGCCCTCCAGAATTGACCTGGCATGGCCCGCAGTGCGTTGCAGGTCGCGGTGTAATGCCGCATCTTGCGGGCTGCGGCTGACGCATTCAGCACTGTACGCTTCAAAACTGTTCAGGTTCAGTATCAGTTCAACCAGATGCCTGGGACACTCGCAGTAGGGGTTGTTCGCCGCTACCAGGAAAGCCGACAACTCTTCATCCGTAAAGCGTTGGCGCATCGGTGCGTCGTTATTTACCGGTGGTCGACTGGTGACATCAGGGTTGACCGGGCTTTGCAGCAGCGTCTGGCATAGGCTGGCGATTTCAGTCGGGTCGGAACTGGCACGGGCGACCTTGAAGCCCGCCTGTCTTAAGCGACGTATGACCTTGCCTGGGGCAAAGCGGTACAACACAACGGCCTGGCGCGCATCGCAGCTTTGCTGAATTGCGGTGACCAAGGTGAGCGTGTTGTCGGTTAGTGTCGGTAACTCAACAATCACCGCGTCGATGTGGGCATCTTCAAAGACCGCGGCCGCTTGTTGCGGAATCATGCTGTGGCAAACCACTTCAAGCGGGCCTGATCGCAGGGCCTCGGTCACGATGGGGCTAGCGATGAACGTTCCGGCCAATCCGACTTTGAAACTGCGAGTGGGCGCTTCAGGGGCAACGCGCATGTCTTGCAAGGTGCTGGTGGGCAAACGCGCCACAGAGCCGATCGGGTAACCGGCATCGACCAGCTGCTTGATGAGTGTAAGGCGCTGGATATCGTCGCTGGAATACAAGCGTTGACCACGCTCGCTCATGCGCGGACCAATGACGTTGTAGCGTCGTTCCCAGACGCGAAGCGTTTCAACGGGTACGCCCGTCAGGCGGGCGGCGGTGCCACTGCGGTACCCGGATGTTGTGGCAACGGCTTTATCAGTGCTATTCGTCATGACCAGGAAGTGACCCTATTTGGTTAATAAATATCGGTACATATTATGCGCCAAATTGCGTTTCAATGCACTTTGTCCTATTTGATACTGGTTCAATCTATTTTTTCTTAGCCCAATTTGTTGGTTTTTCGGGTCGTTTTTTTGGTTTTCTGGTCTTATTGATCATCGTGAACCGTACTTGTTTTGGGTGGGGTGTTTTCCAAAAGGCATGTTGGAACCTTTATTTCATGTTGTGTGACAGACACGACACCCAAAAGTAATGAATGGTTTTGACGGCTTTTGTGGTTGAATACAACTGCTGTTTTCAGGCTGTCATGCCTTCAGTTTTGTCTGCCTCCATCTCATCTGGTCGTTAAAGCATGCCCATCTCTAAAAATCTGCTTGTTGCCCAGTACAAACAAGCTGACAAAATCATGTTGCCTGTGCTCTGGCTGCTGTTCATCATGGGTTTGGGGCTTGCCCCCTGGTATGACACCTGGAAGATGGCTGTGTTCGTAGGTGGGGCATTCGCGCTGGTTCCAACATTGTTGATGTACTTTAGTCCAGGGTCTCGCCTGACCCGCGTGGTTGTGGCAGCGGCCCTGATGATGTTTTGCGCGTTGCATATCCAGCAAGCCATGGGTGTAACCGAGTTGCACTTCGGGATTTTTGTCTTGTTGGCTGTCCTGCTGTGCTACCGCGACTGGTTGGTGATTGTTGTCGCGGCCGGGGTGATTGCCCTGCATCACCTGACCTTCAATTACTTTCAACAACTGGGCTACGGCACCATTTGTTTTACCGAACCAGGGTTTGGACGTGTACTGGCTCATGCCGGCTATGTTGTCGCTGAAACACTGGCCTTGTCGATTATTGCCATCTGGCTGGCGCGTGATGCCCGTCAGGCTGCTGAATTGCGTGGCATGGTGGGTCGCCTCAGGCATGAGGCTGATCAAGGGGTTGACCTCAGGCTGGATCCCCAGGCCCCCACCAGTGAAGCTGCTTCGGCGTTGCACATGGCACTTTCTGCAGTTGCGGGCGCTGTGGGGCAGGTACGATCAGGAACCTTGTCTATTCACGAGGCTGTGACCTCGATCGCCGCAGGTAATCGCGAGGTTCAGTCGGGTGCCAATTTGCAGGCGCAGGCAGTAGAGCAAGCGGTCGCGACAATACAATCCATTTCTGATGCCGTATCGCATGATCGTGAGCAAGCGGCTGTATCGGGCAAAAAAGTGGACTCGGTCATGCAGATGGCGCACAGGGGGCACGAGGCAATGCAGGATTCCATGGCAACAATGCAAGGCATCAGTCAGGCTTCTGCGAAAATTGCCGAGATCACTTCTGTGATTGACAGTATTGCCTTTCAGACCAATATTCTTGCGCTAAATGCTGCTGTAGAGGCCGCGCGTGCGGGGCCAGAGGGTAGAGGGTTTGCGGTCGTTGCCGGTGAAGTCCGTAGTCTGGCACAGCGCAGCGCTGATGCGTCGCACGAAATCCGTGCCCTGATCGATTCTTCAGTGTCACAGGTCGCCGATGGCTCTGCGCTAATCGAGCGCGCAGGCCATGTGATGGCAGAATTGTCCGAAGGCATTACCGAAGTCACTAAAACCTTTCACGCCATTACTCAGGCGAATGAGGCCCAGGGCGAACGCATTCTCGAAGTCGGTCAGGCGATCGGCCAAATAAGTACTATTGTTCATGAAAATATGAGCCTGGTTGACAAAACCGAGGCCAACGTTGAGTTGCTGCAGCAAGAGTCCAACGCATTGGTGCATGCGGTCAGTTTGTTTGCAGTGAACGACTGAGAGCGTGATGTCCAGACCTGAAGACACTCCGCTTCAACCCAATGCCGCCGATGCGCATCTGGTTGAAACCGTTATCGAAAGTAATGCTGTCTATGAAGGGAGCTTTTTGAAGGCTCGCCGGGACATTGTGCGGCTTCCCAACGGCAAGTCGGCCAGTCGTGAATTCATTGTGCACCCTGGTGCCGTTGTGGTGGTGCCGATGTTTGATGATGGCCAATTATTACTCGAGCGGCAGTATCGATACCCGGTGGGTAAAGTGATGCTTGAATTTCCCGCCGGCAAGCTCGACCCGAAAGAGTCGCCTCTTGATTGCGCCCGTCGCGAACTGCTCGAAGAAACGGGCTACACGGCTGCGCAGTGGGCTTATGCAGGGGCCATGGACCTGGCCATTGCCTACTCCACCGAGATCATTCATATTTTCTTTGCCCGCGACTTGACGCCAGGTGACGCCAGGCTTGATCCAGACGAGTTTCTTGAGTTGCATACGGCATCGGTCGACGATGTCTTGTCAGCAGCACACAAAGGCCAGTTGACGGATGCAAAAACACTCACATGCCTGCTGTGGCTGCAGAATGTGGTGTCAGGCGTCTGGAAACTTGACTGGAAGCGCTGATGTCATGTTTGCCGGTTCAGGGCGTGCACTAACGCGCTGATCTAGGGACTTATGCCTATTGCACGCAGGGTGTGTTCAGGGTAATGTCAGCAAGCCGTATATAAGTGAACTGAATACTGCTCTGGCATGCGGTTTACCTGCACATTCAGGGCTCAAATATCAAACCGGAGACAACCCAGATGGTGAAATTTAACTTGAACGGTCAGGCCGTGGCAGCCGAGGTGGCCGACGACACCCCTTTGCTTTGGGTATTGCGCGAACACTTCGAGCTGACCGGGACCAAATTCGGTTGCGGTATAGCCCAGTGTGGCGCTTGTACCGTGCACATTGATGGCGAGCCCCAGCGCGCTTGCATCGTGCCGGTCTCTGCTGTCAGCGGCAAGCACATTACCACCGTCGAAGGGCTCATGAAAACCGAGCAGGGCAAGGCGCTTGAAAAGGCCTGGATTGATCAGCAGGTGGCCCAGTG
>CAYTSJ010000250.1:0-3951 GCA_964440385.1 uncultured Pusillimonas sp.
GCATTTCAGAAGGGTGCTGGGTAGAACAAAAGACCTGCATTTCATTGTTCTCACCGGGCAATGCGTAAGCAATTTGCCCTTCAAGATAAAACTGCTCTTGACCGCCACAATAGAAGCTGCCCTGATGACGATGCGGTGCTTGCGCCAGTACAGCATCGACATCACCCCGTGAAATACGCACCGGCGGTAAAACGTACGATTGCTGCTCAACGGCTGACGCAATATCGATGACAGGCTCAAGAGACTCGTAGTCCACCTTGGCCAGCCGGGCGGCTCGACGCGCCAGGTCATGGGATGTCGCGGCCACGGCAAAAAGCGGTTGACCCAGATACTCAACCTTCCCATCGGCAAAAACGGGCTCGTCGGCAACAATCGGGCCGACATATTTTTCACCGGGAACATCTTCCAGCGTAACTACAGCAACCACGCCGGGTGCGTTACGGACTGCCGACAGGTCCATTGACACAATGCGGGCATGCGCCCGCGATGAAAGGCCAAAGGCCGCATGCAAGGTTCCCTGCACCTCAGGAATATCATCGGTGTACTGGGCACTACCTGTGACATGCATTGATGCACTTTCGTGCTTGACCGAAGTGCCAACAGTTTCATATTTGCGCGGATTCATGCGCCCCCCTGGCCATTGATGGTTTCAGCTGTTCCCGTGACTTCCTGGAAAAACCGGTAAAGCAGATTCATGGCGGTCTGCAGACGGTAGTCATTGCTGGCTCGCATGTCAGACAAGGGCTGATAATCAAGGGCCAATGCCGTCATGGCGTTAATGACTATCGATTCATCAAGACGCTTGCCAAATAACGCGCGTTCGGCATGATGTGCGCGTTTAGACGTCGAAGCCATACCACCGTATGCAATTCGTACGGCACTGACGTAACCCTCTTCAAGCTCAAGGGCATAGGCACCGCACACGGCAGAAATATCCTGATCAACGCGCTTGGATAGCTTGTACGTTGCGAGCTTCAAACGCGGCGTGCGCAGAGGAATCTTGATCGCTTCAAGAAACTCGCCTGGCTGGCGGTCTTGTTTGCGGTAATCAAGGTAGAGATCTTCAAGGGGCAGTTCGCGGCGCCGGACTCCGTTACGCAATACAACCCGCGTCTTAAGGGCAATCAGTAAAGGTGCGCTATCTCCGATGGGGGAACCATTGGCCACATTACCAACCAGGGTGCCTGAATTTCGGATGGGCAGGGAAGCAAAGCGCTTCCAGAGCGTTTCTGCTTCGGGAAACTCTTGTACCAGTGCCTGATAGCCTGTGTTGAGCAGTACGGCAGCGCCAATGGTCAGCGTATCGGCATCGCGGGTGACAACATCAAGGTCAGCGACATTACCAAGGTAAATGATGTCATCGAAATGGCGTAACTGCTTTGTGACCATCAGACCAAGGTCAGTGCCGCCGGCAAGCAACGTGGCCTGGGGCGACGCCTCAACCATCTGAGCCAATTGATCTGAACTTGTGGGGGCCCTGTAATGCTGACCGTTAATCAACAACTCAAGCGCGTGCTGTTGATTTTCTTGACGAAGGATCTGCAATTGTTGCCTGATTTGTTTGAACGCGCTGTTGGCTTGAGGGTATTGCCCCATATTCATGGCCGCATCAATAATGGGCCGATAACCCGTGCAGCGACATAAATTTCCCGACAGGCAATCCAGGACTTCTTCGCGTGCGGGACTGCGTTTGCCATTGCAATACAGGGTATATAACGACATCACAAAACCGGGGGTACAAAAGCCGCACTGTGACGCATGGTAATCAACCATGGCTTGCTGGACCGGGTGTAGTGCCTGACCGGGGACGCTGATGCCTTCGACGGTCCAGATTGCGCGACCATCGAGGGTCGGCAAAAAACGGATACACGCATTGATGGCCCTGAAAACCAGTTCGCCTTCAGCATCCAGAGACGCTTCCGTTACCGTGCAGGCGCCACAATCCCCCTCGGCACACCCCTCTTTAGTGCCCACCAACCCTTCTTGTTCACGCAAAAACTGAAGCACGGTTAGTGTGGGGGAGGAAGGCACAACACTACGTAACGTGCCATTAAGGTAAAAACTGACGGTGTTTCGCATAAGGTTGTCTCCGTTATTTTGATGACCGAACTGGCGCAGGCAATGTCAGCCCGATTCAAGCTCGCTGCCATCGACCACAAACGGTTGATGCAAATCACATTCATCGCAATTGGGCGTTGTGCCGATGCGATCAACCACAATAAAGTTGCCTGACTCAGACAATGTCAGTAAAGGATGATGCCAGGTACCGGCGTGATAGTTAACACCCTGCTGCCCCGTAGCATAAAACGCCCGGATCCGGCTTTCATCGGGCCGGTCGTCTGCCCCATTGGGTGCAACCACCACAATAAAAGGGGTGTTATTGACTGGAATCCAGGACTGACTTCCCAACGGATGACGCTCGAGCATGCGCACCGAAATCGGGAAATCAAAAGCCCCCCCGGTAGCCAGGCTGATGCCTGGCTTGCCGTCATCGCCCAACACCTGAATCTGACCCAGATGATGATAACGACGGGTGGTTCCGTTATTGATGGGAAACCAGTCGTTGTCTTGTGTCGCGATGACGTCCCCGAAGGGGGCAAATGCCATTGAGGTCAGAGGCTCGAGCTTCAGTACAGTCATGGTCATGATGGACTCCGGCTCAGGCCAGCCGACCCCACACCCGAAGGCGACTGACACCCCCGTCAGGATGCATGTTCAGTTTGACATGCGTCACAGCCCCCAACGCATGGAGTTGTTCTGCCTTGAAGTAATGCTGATGATCGGCTTGCATTTTTTGCTCGGACAACAAGACAGGCCAGAACATCGCCTGGGTAATGATGGATTGATCGGTGCCATAGGTCACATGGGCCGCCTGTATCGAGACACGATCGGGGTAATTTCCCTTGAAGTGAGCGGTATCAACTTCGATTTTTTCAACATGTACAGCATGGGCCAACTCGACAATGCACCAATCATAGCCCGGCTCGCGACGGCGACGGGTTTCCCAGCCATCGCCCATATTCACGCCCCGACCCGGCATGATCAACCGGAATGGCACCCCGAAATGCGCATCGTTGTAACCGACGATACGACCTCCAGCGAGCAGGGCAGAGACCTCGTAAAGATGGGATCGCTCTTTGCTTGTCCAATCAACGGCAGGTTGGCCGTAAACCCGGAAACGAGCGATACCGCCGTCAGGGTAAATATTCAAACGACAATGGGTCCATCGGCGTTCATCTTTCACTTCAATGAAATGATGCGAACTGCTGGATAGTGACGTTGAAGGCACGATGTCGGTCCAGACAGTGTTTTCGTCAGGATCTGTTTCGGTAGTGCAGACCTGCACCGACGCTGCCGGAGGAAAGTTCCCGGTGAAGTGGCTGGTATCAATATCCAGCCCTTTGATCACCCCCGGCACACCCAGGCGGATGACGGCATGGTCATAGCCGCCATCACGACGGCGACGAGTCTCCCAGCCATCCATCCATTTGCCGTGATCATCAAACTTGCCCACGATAAAAACCGGCTCTGACCCTTGCAGCATTCGAGGAGCGGGGCCGAACCATTCGTTTGATGCAGACACCACCTCGGCCCCGAAATCGGCCAGGGCCAGATTGGGATATCGGGTAGCAAATTCAGGAAGCTCGACACCAGGAGCGTTGATCACGGTGCCGACAGGTAAATTTGACACAGCCATGAGATGAACTCCGCAGATTTAAAAAAGAAATTTCAAAAGGTAAAAACTCAAGAGGCGTCGATAAGCGCGTCGAGACGAAAACGACCAATACGGAAAATCTGGTGCAGGCTCTCTTGTATTTCGGTCTCAGGATCTAAACAAAGACGACGCTCAAACTGACGGATGATGCCGGCACGGTCGTAGCCATTGACCGCCAAAATGAAAGGGAAGCCGAACTTCTCGCGATAGGCATGGTTGAGTTGATTCAACCGTGC
>CAYTSJ010000251.1:0-3946 GCA_964440385.1 uncultured Pusillimonas sp.
TCAAGCTGGCGGCTTGAAGACATGTTACATGCGACAACTCGCTTGACAATTACCGCGATGCGCTTGCTGGCTGCATGCGCAGCTGATGGTGCTTTGTCGGCGCCGCTCCCTTGAAACGCAGCAGACGTAACGCATTGAGCGTGACAATTGCCGTCGCGCCCGTATCGGCCATGACGGCAACCCACAAGCCCGTGACGCCCAGCACAGTGGTGATCAGGAACACGCCCTTCAAACCGAGCGCGAAAATCACGTTCTGATGGATATTTGCCATCGTTGCTCGTGAGAGAGCAACCAAGTGAGCCACGTCCGTGACGCGGCTTTTGAGCAGTGCCGCGTCGGCCGTTTCGATCGCTACGTCAGTGCCACCGCCCATCGCGATGCCGACATCCGCCGTTGCCAGCGCTGGTGCATCGTTAATGCCATCACCCACCATAGCTACCTTGGCGCTGCGCTTCATTTCATCGATTAGGCGCAGCTTATCCTGGGGCAGCAGTTCCGCTTCCCATTCCATGCCCAAATGGCCTGCGATGGCTTGGGCGGTAAGGCGATTATCGCCTGTGAGCATGACTGAGCGCACACCCATCGCTTTGAGTTCGGCCACGCCTTCTTGTGCGTCCTGCCTTGGTTCGTCGCGTAGCGCCACCAGCCCAAGCGCTTCACGGGTCTGTTCGTCTAGCAGAACGGACACGGTTTTTCCGTCATGTTGCAGCGCTTCGATGCGTGCGCGTTGCCCTTGTGTAAGGGTCGCTGCTTGGGCGGCGTAAATCGGCGACCCAATGGCCAATTGGCGTCCAGCCACGCTTGCATGCACGGCTTTACCCGCGGTGGCGGAGCCGTGCGAAGCAGCGGGGATGACGCTGTTGGCGGCTTCGGCATGGCTCACAATGGCTTTGGCAAGCGGGTGATTCGAGCCAGATTCTACGCTTGCGGCGAGCGCCAAGATCTCGTCCTCGCGCCCTGGTGTAAAGGCAACCACGTCAGTGACGCGCGGCTTGCCTTCGGTCAGGGTGCCGGTCTTGTCGAACGCGATCGTACTCACCCGGCCGATGGTTTCCAAAGCATTGCCGCCCTTGATGAGTAGCCCGCGGCGCGTCCCGACGGCCAAGCCTGAAGCAATAGCCGCCGGAGTAGACAGCACGAGTGCGCAGGGGCAGGCGATCAGCAACAGCGCCAGACCACGATAAAGCCACGTTTCCCAGTCAGCCCCCATTGCCAGCGGCGGAACAAGCACGATCAGCGCCGCAATAGCCATCACGGCCGGCGTGTAATAACGGCTGAACTGCTCAATGAAACGGGCGGTGGGTGCCTTAGAGGCCTGTGCCTGTTCAACCAGATGGATAATGCGCGAAATCGTGTTGTCGGCCGTGGCCTTTTCCACTCGAATCTGGAGCACCCCATCGACGTTGATCGAACCCGCGAATACATTATCGCCTGCCGTCTTCGCAAGAGGTATGGACTCGCCTGTGATGGGCGACTCGTCAAGGCTGGACGTGCCTTGAATAATCACGCCATCGGCGGACACCCGGTCCCCAGGACGGACGAGCACACGGTCGTTCACGTCCAACGAGGCTGCGGGGACCTCGCGTTGCCCACCTTGTGGATCGATTAAAACCGCCGTTTTCGGAACCAGTGACGCCAAGGCCCTGATGCCTGCGCGGGCGTGGCCGGCAGCGACGCTCTCCAGCAACTCACCGACCGAGAACAAGAATACGACAGCCGCCGCTTCTTCGGCTTCACCGATGAAGAGGGCGCCAAGCGCGGCCACGGACATGAGTGTCTCGATCGAAAAGGGCGAGCCAGACTTGGCCAGCGCAAGCGCTTTGCGTGCAAAGGGAAAGACGCCGACAACCACGGCTGCACCAAACACCCAGGTCCCGTAATTCGGGAAAAACAGCGCGATAGCGTAGGCGGTGGCCATCAGAATGCCAAGGCCCACGACCTGCTTGCCCTTTCTAGTTTGCCACCAACGCAGCTGGGGTGCGGCGGCTTGATCGTCCGTGCCGATGCCTGGCGTAGCGCTTTGGTCGGTACTGGCAGATACGCCAAAGCCCAAGCTCTTAATGGTTTTTTTGATGTCACCAAGCTGGGTGGGCGATTCGGGCGCCAGCGTCAGTTCGAGCCTCTCTGTGGCGAAGTTCAGCCGGATATCAGAAACGCCGGGCATGCGTGCCAGCGCCGTTTCAATCTTGCCGACGCAACTTGCGCAGTCCATGCCCTGTACCTGCATGGAGAGGCCCGGAGGCATTTCTTGTGCGGGGATGGGAGCCACGCTTTTGGCGATCGGAGCATCGCTGCCACGCGGTGGGTAACCCGCCTGACACAAGGCCGATTCAAGCTGTGCCCTTGTCGCTGACGAGGTGACTTGCACGCTGCGCGTTGGCGGATCGGTGATGACTTCAGCGTTCGGGTCGACTGACTGAATGGCTTTGACGACATTGCCGGCGCAACCGCCGCATGTCATATCTTCAATATGAAACCGCATAAGAATTTCTCCTTTGAATGCAGGTATTAGAAAGCCTCTAGTGGCTTCAGAGTCAAGCGCTTTGATTTCACCCCGCAACAGTTCAGATCTTGATTTCTTGACTGCAAAAGTCTATAGTAACTTTAGTGTTTCAAACAAAGGAGACCATCATGCCAATTAGAATCGGCGAGCTTGCCAAACGTACGGAGTCAACGGTGGAAACCATTCGGTATTACGAAAAGGAGGGTCTGCTGCCGGAGCCTTCTCGCAGCGATGGCAATTATCGTCTGTATGACGAGCAGCATATTGAACGCCTGCAATTTATCCGGCACTGCCGTACGCTCGACATGGCGTTGGACCAAGTACGAACCTTGCTTCAGTACCGTGATACGCCTACTGAGGATTGCGCCGACGTGAATGACTTGCTTGATGAGCATATCCGCGCGGTGGAAGTGCGCGTCGACGAGTTAATGCAATTAAAAGAGCATCTGGTGTTATTGCGCCAAGAATGTGCGATCACCGCGCCTACCAATTCATGCGGGATTTTGCGCGCCCTTTCCGATCAATCTTGCCACGTTTAGAGGTGCAGGTCGATGATACAACTCGCAATTGGAATCGACTTTCAGCAACACAATAGTCAGGATGCCGCATTTCATCGTAGTGGCATTCGGACCGCTCGGTAAAAACAACCCGTAACCAAATTGCCGTCGAGCTTTCCCACACCCAGCACACTCAACGGCATGCCAGGCGTAGCTTAGTTCTGCCGTTGCGAAGTAACTTCCTTCTGTGGGGGTAATCTGCATTGGGCATGCGCTCACGCCAGTTCGGCTGCCCTTGCAGGGATTCATCATGGCACGCCGCGCAATTGTTTGCATAAATCACCCTGCCCTGCATCACAAGGGTCTGATCTGCAGGATCGATGAATGCCTGACCAAATGGCCGCAGCGTGCTGTAGAGAATGACGGCGACACCTATTATGGCAACGCCGATCAGCCCAAAGGTTCACTTTTTCTGCGACATGTGTTTACTCAACTGGCCTTTATCTTGTCGGCCATCTTGGCCTCCAGTTATTGTTCCTCGCGTTCCCGCGCGGCGGCACGCCGATGGCTCAACTCGTACAGTATGGGTAGCACCAGCAAGGTCAGCAAAGTCGACGATATGATGCCGCCTATAACCACTGTGGCCAACGGCCGCTGTACCTCGGCGCCAGTCCCGGTATTCAGAGCCATAGGCACAAAGCCTAAAGATGCCACCAAAGCGGTCATCAATACGGGCCTCAGCCGGGTCATCGCGCCTTCAAGGATGGCTGCGTTGAGCGATAATCCGCCCTCCCGCAAGCTTCGGATGAAGGACAGCATCACCAGGCCGTTCAGCACCGCCACCCCGGACAGGGCGATGAAGCCCACCGCTGCTGAAATAGACAACGGAATACCTCGCAGCCAAAGCGCCACGATGCCGCCGGTCAAGGCAAAAGGAATGCCGGTG
>CAYTSJ010000252.1:0-3930 GCA_964440385.1 uncultured Pusillimonas sp.
TGACCAGCATGGCAAACAACCAGGCATAGCCATCAATACGCAAGGTGAAGTCGATTTCCATGGCCGACGGAATCCACGGGCGAACCTCTTTGATGACCAGCCCGGTCGAGACGGCTGGGTAGTAGGTGGCCAGCATGATCGCACACGTGACCGCGATGATACCCGCCAGCCACGCCTCGACGTTGCGGGCATTGCTGGGCATCAGGGCCGCCAGCAGGCTTCCGATAAAGGGCAGGGCAAGGATGAGGAGCAGCGACATCTGGCCTCGGTTGGCAGTGTTGTTTTATTGCATTAAATAATACGACAAGTTCAGCTGTCGTTCAGGCAAGAACATAAAAAAAGACCGATGTTATCGGCCTTTTTCTGTAAAAAGTGGTTGCTTTACCAGCTTCGGACCCGACCCGTATCGATATGTACGAATTGTGACCGGGGGTAGTAACCCACGCCACCGGCGTTGACCTCAAGAGCGGCGTCACGCAGTTCAGTGAGTGGTACTCCTGGCAAACGGATATCCATGGCCTTGCCTTCCATATGCAGGCTGCGTTTGGCGACACCGCCGCCACGGGTATTACGCAGACGCTCATTTGTGAACGGGTCGCGATAGCCCGAAATGACATCATAGGGGATGTCGGTTTTCAGCAGGCGACTGATTTGGTTAAGAATGTCGTAAAGCTGAGGGTCCATAGTGCCGACGTTCTCGGTGTAGTGGTCACGCAGGAAGAAGTTCAGCTTGTCGAGCGCCCTGGGCAGGTACTGGTCACCTTGCGCATACACCAGCGACAGCCGGTCGGGCCGGTGCGTATGGTTCAGGGCGACATCGCGGGGCTGGAGCTTGAGGCCCGCCAGAACGGGGGCAGAAATGACGGGAAGGCTGCTGGCCAGGGTAACAGTGGCCATGCGCCGCAAAAAACTGCGACGCGACGCGTGAGGAGGAGCTGACATAAATGAATACCTGAAACCGGGCTGCGATAGGCAGCCTAATTAGACACTAGGCTGAACTATACAGCCTGTATTAAAAGGGCCACGTAGCCACCGGTTCACACATTGAACTCGGGGTGTGGCCCTGAACCCGAACAGGCTGCAAAGCTGTCAGTCGTCACATCAAGCTTTCGAATTGGCGCCTGTTTTCGGTCGGGCCAAGCTATAGCCTTGACCCGAATACCTTTCTAATTATGCCCTTTTTTTCAGGGCATTGGCCAGTTTTTTGTCGTGGCCATAAATGTCTTCGAAGAAAAACACCTTGCCTTCAAGAACGACCACGGTGCTGTAGGCAAGGACGACCGGAATGGGGTTGGCCAGCTTGATGGTTTGCGATTTACCCCCTTGCATGGCGGCTTCAATCCGTTCTTTGGTCCAGCGCGGGTCATTTTGAAGCACAAATTGCGCCAACGCTACCGGGGCTTCAATGCGGATGCAGCCGTGGCTGAAATCACGGCGGGCACGCTCGAAAAGCTGGGGCGAGGGGGTGTGGTGCAGATAGATGTTGGTGTTGTTCGGGAAGATGAACTTGATATCGCCCAAGGCGTTCTGTGTGCCCGGACGCTGGCGGATGCGGGCGGCGCCTTGCTTGACCGCATCCAGGTTTTCAGGGGTCAGCTCAGTGGACACCGAACCGTCTTTGTTAACGAACTCAAACCCTTGACGGTTGAAATAAGCCGGGTCGCGGCGCAAACGCGGCAGGGTTTCACTGCGCGCAATCGATGGCGGAACATTCCAGTAGGGGCTGAATTCAATAAACCGCATGTCTTCATCAAACAAGGGCGTGCTGGTATCTAACGCCTTACCGACAATGACACGCATTTGCAGATTGATGTCGATCTTGCCATCGGGCTTGACTTCATAGGCACGCAGCATGAACTCGGGGATGTTGACCACAATCATGCGCGGGCCGCTAAGTAACGGTGTCCAGCGCAAGCGCTCGAGAGTCAAGGCCATCTGTTCGACGCGCTGGGCGGGTGTGGTGTTCAGGTGGGCGAAGGTGCCGGCGCCAATAATGCCGTCAACGGTCAGGCCATGGCGCGACTGAAAGGTTTTGACCGCTGTCGCAAGTTCGGGTGTGTAGAGGGTGGGGTCTTGAGGGTTGGCGTTGGGCAGTGAGGTTGCCGCCTTAGCATTGGTGTGGCTCGTGGTTGCGATGCCTGCAGCCCCGTCTGTGGCTGGCAGATCCCCCAGTACAGACAATCGCCGGGCAATCAGGGGCATGCCCGCATAGCGCTGTCCAGGTTCCAGTTTGCGCGTGGGCAACGGGGGCAACGGTGTGGACCACACCGGGTCGTCAGCCAATGTGCGGTAATGGGCCATGGCTTTAACCACAGCATCGTACATGGGAACCTTGGGTTGGGCTTCAGCCAAGGCGAGTTCAACAGCGTTGTTCTGCAACGCCTGGAGCAAGTATTGCTTTGCGTCGAAGTCAGGCTTGGCGGGGAGATCAAACTTCTGGTGAACTTTGTGCGGTTCAACCCGACCCTTGCGCAGATCGTTCAGGTAGCGAACCAGGCTTTGCGTCAGCCTGGCGTTCAGGTCTTTGTTTTGTTCGACGGTATTGTTGTTATGCTGTGCGAAACTTTTCGCCAGTTGGTCTGCCTGATAGTCAGCAGGGTTTAATCCTTGCTTGGTGGCATCGAGCAGGGTCAGAATGGCCGCGTCAGCTTGCGGGCTGGGTTGGCCCGTGGGCAAGAACCAGTCGGGTTCAGCGGCAGCGGTGGTTTGAGTCAATGGCGCAAGCGATGTGCTTGTTGCCAAGGGTGTTGCCGGGGCGGGTGCTGAGGCAGACGCTGTTGACGCAGGCAAGACTTGCGCGCAGGCGCTCAGGCTGGTGCACAGCCCTACAATGGCCACAGCCAGGTGGTTACGGAAAAACGAAGCGGCATTGTTGTTCGGTCGTGTCATAGTCATCTTTATGGGTGTCATTGCGTGACATGTTGCCATGGTTGGCAAGGCGGCTCAAGCCGTTGTGCTGTAAGTTTCGGTGTCTAAACTGATTTTCAGGAGCAGTGCAGGTCATGAGGTTTTCGGTCCTGATGAAGCCAAGTCGTTCATCCATCGCCCTGTCGGTGTCTTGTGCTGTCGTAAAGCGGCCAGTTTTGTGGGTGGTGCGGCGGCTATGGCATGCAGCAGGGGTGTTTGCGGTGGTGCTGCCGGGCGTTCATTCTGCAGCAGCCCAGTCGCACGCCGGTTTGACCTGGACCCTTGAATTGACCAGTAGCAGTATCAACCAAAAAGGCCTGGCCTACAGTCAGGTCTTTCGCAGCCCCGCGTCGGTACCTGCAGGTGGAAAAATTACGTCGGTCAGGGTGCAGCGCCATGCCAGCCGGTCTGGCTACCTGGCAACCACGTTGTGTACGGCCCCCGCCGCAGGCCAGTGTGTGGTTGTTCAGGGCAGCCATGTCAGTACCAAAATCTTCAATGGCCTGCCGGCCAACCAGACCTTTTATTTAACCCATACCGTCATGGGCGAGGGGCCGTTGGCCCCGCCGATGTTTGTCAGGGCCAGCGTTACCGTCTGGTTTGAGCCCTTCACGCCTAAACCATAACGTATCTGTTAAAGACAGTTTGCCAATTGGCGCTGAAGATGCCGTTGCCAGCCCTTCAAGACTTGTGTGTCAAAAGTATTTATTCGACGGTTTCCATCATCAGTTCGACGCGTCGGTTTTTCGCCCGGTTTTCAGCGGTGTCGTTGGGCACCAGAGGCCGGGTGTCGGCATAACCAATCGCCCTCAAACGGTTACTGGCAATACCATTAGCCTCGAAATACCGCACAACGCTACCGGCCCGCGAACTTGACAATTCCCAGTTAGACGGGAAGCGACCCCCGCGGATAGGGACGGAGTCGGTGTGGCCTTCAATGGTGATGTTGTGCTTACTCTTCTTGACGACATTGACCAGTTTTTGAAGAACTGACAACCCTTCACGGCTGAGCTCAGCCTGCCC
>CAYTSJ010000253.1:0-3898 GCA_964440385.1 uncultured Pusillimonas sp.
ATTGATGGCGGCCGGTATCTACGCCTTGATCGTTTCCCTGTTGTAAACAACCGTACAACGTCAAAAAAAACGGGCCCCAGGTCATCCTTGGTGCCCGTTTTGCCGGGTAAAGCACACTTTACTGTTTGTCTTGTTGCGTTTGCTCTAAATACGCACCACGCATGGTGTAATACGATGCTGCAGAACAGCGCAAGTTATATTGCACGGCTTCAATGGCTTTATCCGGATCGCGCTCAAGAAATGCGGCATTAATGCGTTGGGTGGATTCAAGTGATGAGGCGCGGTAGGTTGCGTTACGCAGTGTGGCCAGACGCACGGCTTCGAAGTGGGCCGCAAGCCGGTTGATCATCTCGGCCAGATGCGGGTTTTGTACCTGGCTGATCCAGGTCGAGCGAAACGCGCTGTTGGCAGCCATATAGGCAACGATATCGTCTTCGGCATGCGCCTTGGCTGAAGCATCAGCTGCGACTTTCATGCGTGCGATTGCTTCGAGTGACGCATTCTTGCAGGCTTCAGCTGCGGCCGAGGGCTCGAGCAGCAGTCGAACCTCAAAAATTTGTGTGATGTCGGCTTGCGTAAAACGGCGAAGCACAAAGCCACGCGATGTGCCTTCTAGCAAGCCCTCGTTTTTGAGCTGCATCAACGCTTCACGAACTGGCATACGAGATATCGACAACCCGGTTGCGATCTCGTGATCAACCAGACGGTCATCAAGGCCGATTTCCCCCTTTTGCATGCGAGTTCGCAGGTAGGTGTAGACCTGCTCGCGCATATTGGGTTTTTTGGCAGGTTGGCGCACTTTGCGTTCACGAGCAGTCATTGCCACGGCTTACCTGGTTGGGGTGATGACGAACTGGCATTGATCCAGTTGTTGGTCATGCGCTGTGCAGTGTGTTTCTTGCACATTAACGGGGGTTTCAAAGACCAGTTCGCCCACCGTACGCAGCATGCCCACAATCGGGTGACAAACCGGGCCGGGCGCAGGTTTTGGATGTCCCGCCGCAAACGGGCTGTTACGAACAGATAGATGCAGGGCTTCGGGCTGATGTGAAAAAGACCAGACCCCCCATCCGAGTTCGGCGGAAAAGCCGGTCATGGTTTTTAACAATTGATCGACGTCGTTGTCTAAAGACTGGAAATAGGCACGGGCGGACTGCCCGCCTGATTCCATGACGGAATGCTCGAAGGCTTTCAGGGCTTTCTGTGCTGACCCGGCATCAAGACGGGCGAAGATGCCCATCAAGACATCGTTGCGCAAAATGACATAGCGGCGTGTGTCGTCAAGAATTTGCCCGTTGGCAGTGTCCCAGTTCATGCGGTGACGAAGAGAATCGGTCATGAGAGTGGCCTGAGTATAAGGTGCATAGATTATACTGATTAAATATTTTGTAACCTAATGATTTTTAATATTTTAAAAAATAGGGTAAACCATTATCGACGGTTTTTAATCTAAAACAATATACTGTTTTCGCAAACACCAAGAAATGCCCTGTTAGTCAGCTGGTGGAGGGTGTGCGGGGCGTGTTTCCACGAAATCACAAGGACATTTAACGTGAAACTATGGCGTAAAAAAACACTGGGTCTGGTCTTGGGCGCCTGCCTGGGTCTTCTGGGTGCCGGCGCCCAGGCGCAGCAGGCTCAAGAACTGAAAATTGCTTTTCCGGTTGATGTGCCCACCTGGGACCCAACCGCAGTGACATTCCCTGCGGGTCAGTCAATTTTCAAGGCAGTATTCGATTCCCCCATGTTTGTGGGTGATGACTTGCAATCCGGCCCACGTTTGATCCAGTCTTACCGCTGGCTCGATGACTCGGGTACCCGGCTGGAATTGACGCTGCGCGACGACGTCTATTTTCACGATGGCAGCAAAATGACGGCCGATGACGTGAAGTTCACCTTCGAGCGTGCCATGAACACCAAAACGCTGTCGCTCAATGGCATGATGAATACCGTCAGCGGTGTTGAAGTGCTTGCGCCTAACAAAGCGGTCATGAAGTTTTCAAAGGCAACCCCCACCGCCACCAAATACCTTGGCTTTTTGTCAGCATATATCTTGCCTAAAGCCTATTTTGAAAAGGTTGGTGAGGCTGAATTCATAGCCAAGCCCGTAGGTGCAGGGCCTTACAAAATTGTTGATTACAAGCGTGGTTCGCGTATTACCCTCGAGGCTTTCGACAAGTACTGGGGTGGCAAGCCCAAAATTGATCGTGTGATTTTCGATATCGTGCCCGACTCGTCGGCGCGTGTTGCCGCGGTTGAGTCGGGTCGTGCCGATATTGCTGTGCAGGTGCCGGTTCGCGAAATCAATCGTTTGCAGAAAAACCCCAAGCTTGAAGCCAAGGTCTATCCGTACAGCGAAATCTACATTCTCCAGATGCCCAGCTATGTCGAGGCCTTCAAGAATGATCATGTGCGTCGCGCCATGCATATGGCGATCGACAAGCAGGGGTTGTCGCGTGCGTTCTATAACAATGTGGCCCAACCCATCTCTGTGCTGGCCAGCAAAGGTTCGCCCGGTGATGTCCCCGATTTCTCAATTCCGTTCGATCGCAAAAAAGCCGCTGAAGAATTGGCGAAAGCAGGTTACAGCGTAGAAAAACCGCTTGAAATTACCTTGTTCTCGACGAACAACACGTTCCCGTCAGATTATGACGTTGCGCGTGCTGTCGCCCAAATGTGGTCGCAAATCGGTGTCAAGACCACTGTCGAGGAAATTACCGTGGCCAAGTATCTCGAGCTGAGCCATTCGTCCAAACTGACCGGTGTCATGCTGTACAGCTGGGCAAACGCCACCGGTGATCCTGAAATTTTCTCGGGCCGTATCCTTGATCCGCGTTTGCGTTTTTCAACCTGGAAAGACATGAGCCTGGCGGCAGAACTTGACCAGATCAATGCTCAAACTGAAGAAGCCAAACGTATTGCCGGGTATCAGGCCTTTAATCGCAAAGCTTCTGAAAACGCTTACAGTTTGCCGTTGTTGCAGTCCGTTTCCACCGTCGTGCACAACAAGAATCTGAATGTGTCAACCTACCAGACGGGCTACATATTGCCTCAGGAATACAGCTGGAAATAAGAAACACTTTGGTGTTTCAAGGGGCGGCGCCTCGGCGCCGCTTTTTTTAACAATGCTTTCATTGCAGCAGGTAAGGCATGTCTTCAGGCTTGGTATTTCTTTTGGGGCGTAAGTTAGGGGCGGTGATCCTGACCTCTATTGTCCTGTCCATTGTTGTATTTATTGTGTTACGCATGATCCCGGCAGACCCGTTGGGCATGATGCTGCCACCTTCGGCCACGTCCGCCGATGCCGAGGCGTTACGCGTTGCGCTGGGGCTCGATAAGTCCATTGTTCAGCAGTACCTGGTCTGGCTGGGTCAGGCGGTACAAGGCAATCTGGGCGATTCCATTTTCTTTCGTGCGCCCGTGATCAAGCTGCTCGCCGATACGTTGCCGGCCACGCTGGAACTGACTTTTGTCAGTTTGTTGATGGCGCTGGTTATTTCCATTCCTGGTGGCATCATTTTGTACAAACTGAATGGCAAAAAGGGTGAAGTGATTGCCGATTTCGGGGTGGTCATGCTCTTGTCCATTCCGTCTTTCCTGTGGGGGATCATCCTTATTGTGGTCTTCGGTGTGCTTTACCCGGTCTTGCCTTTTATGGGGCGCCTGGGTTCCGATTTTGACGTCGGTGGATCGGGTCAGTTTCTGCTGATTACGTTACTGCTTTCAGGGCAATGGTCAGCTTGGTGGGACGCCTTGTCGCATCTGCTGTTGCCCGCGTTGGCGCTGGCGTTGTCATTCAGCCCGATCATCATTCGTGTCTTGCGATCCAGCCTGATTGATACTGCCAACGAGCAGTATGTGATGGTTGCTCGCCTGCGGGGTCAGTCTGAATGGCGCG
>CAYTSJ010000254.1:0-3893 GCA_964440385.1 uncultured Pusillimonas sp.
GTCCATCATTGACATGCTGCGTGCCGAGTGTGAGACCGGTCGGGTGACCTGGCGTATGGGGTGTGCCGTCAAAGAAATCACGCGAGACCAGAACCACTTCGTGCTCGGCACGACCGCAGGTCGTATGCGGGTGTCTCAACTGGTGATGGCGACGGGTGGCATGGCCATCCCGCAAATGGGCGCGACAGATTTTTCCCTGAAAGTAGCCCGTCAGTTTGGCCTGAAAGTGGTCGAGCCGCGGCCGGCCCTGGTCCCTTTGCTGTTTGATGCTGAACAATGGAAGCCCTTCGCCGACCTGAGTGGTGTGGCGTTGCAGGTGGAAGTGCGTACCGGTAGCGTGGGCAAGAAAGGTACGGGTGGCCAGTTTCTTGAAGATTTGCTGTTTACGCATCGTGGGCTTTCCGGGCCGGCAGTCTTGCAGATTTCCAGTTACTGGGAGCCAGGCCAACCCATCGAGATCAATCTGGCGCCCGATCAGGACCTTGAGCAATCATTGCTGGACCTTCGTCCGGGCAATCGTCAGCAGTTATCCACTGTGCTGGCGGGGCTATGGCCACGTCGACTGGCTGAGCAATGGTTGGCGAATTTGCCGGGGTTAAACGGGGAGGCAGGCAGTCTGCGCCTGGCTGATGCGTCAAACAAACTTTGCCATGACCTTGCCCGGCGTGTTCATCACTGGGCACTTGTGCCCGTGGGCACGGCTGGTTATAAAAAGGCTGAGGTCATGCGGGGTGGTGTTGATACGCAAGACCTGAATCAAAAATCCATGCAGGCCAAGGCCGTGCCAGGTCTATATTTTGTCGGCGAAGCCGTCGATGTGACGGGCTGGCTGGGGGGGTATAACTTCCAGTGGGCCTGGGCGTCAGGCGTCGCGTGCGGTCGGGCTCTGCTGGTCGCCGCTTCGCAGGTGTCGGCACAATGAGGCCCTGAAACGACTGAACTCGACGAGGCATTGCCATGAACGAATTGAAACACACTGCACTTTATCAGGCGCATCTGGATGCCGGTGCCCGGATGGTTGACTTTGCCGGATGGTCAATGCCGGTGTCGTATGGGTCTCAAATTGCAGAGCACCATGCGGTGCGTCATGCGTGCGGTGTCTTTGATGTCTCGCACATGCGTGCGGTCGATATCACCGGTAGCGGCAGTATGGCGTTGTTGCGTCTTTTACTGGCCAACGATGTGGCCCGCATCCGCCACAATGGCCAGGCCATGTACAGTTGCATGCTCAATCCGGAGGGTGGGGTCATTGATGACCTGATCATCTACAAGCAGGCCGACGATGTCTGGCGAACTGTTCTTAATGCAGCAACAGCACAAGCCGATCTGGACTGGATCATGCGCAGTGCCCTTGAAGGATGTTTCAGCGCTGATATTGTCGAGCGTCACGACCTTTCCATGATGGCCCTTCAGGGGCCGCAAGCTCTGGCGATGTTGGCCAGGGTATGGCCTCAATATGGGGCGGTACTTGAAACCCTGCAGCCATTTGGCGCGATAACACTGCCGGGTGATATTTTCCTGGCACGCACGGGCTATACAGGAGAAGACGGGCTTGAAATCACATTGCCTTCGACGCAAGTGGGTGAATTATGGTCCAGTTTGCTGGCGGCCGGTGTGCAGCCTTGCGGTCTTGGCGCACGCGACACGTTGCGTCTTGAAGCCGCTTTAAACCTGTCTGGTCAAGACATGGACGAAAGTGTGAATCCTTACGAATCAGGGCTGGGTTGGACGGTGTCCATGCATGACCCTGAGCGCGAATTCATTGGCCGTGATGCCCTTGAAATCGCCCCTCGTGAGCGTCATCGCGCGGGTTTGCGCTTGCTTGATCGAGGTGTGATGCGGGCGGGTATGGCGGTGCGAACACCACAGGGTGAGGGCGAAATTACCAGCGGGACGATGTCGCCCACGCTGGGTTATTCGATTGCGCTGGCGCGTTTGCCGGCTGAATGCGTGCCCGGTCAACCGGTACAGGTGTGCATTCGCGATAAATGGTTGTCGGCGCAGGTGGTGCAGCTTCCTTTTGTCAGTCGTAAAACGCTTTGAGTGGTGATTGTC
The DNA here is from genome assembly GCA_964440385.1 of uncultured Pusillimonas sp. Lineage (GTDB taxonomy): Bacteria > Pseudomonadota > Gammaproteobacteria > Burkholderiales > Burkholderiaceae_B > Neopusillimonas. The sequence continues at coordinate 2,056 of CAYTSJ010000254.1, forward strand.
TGGCGTAAACTACCCTGAATAATTTTTTTGAATAACGAGGCCTCAATGAATCTGCCAAACGATCGTAAATACACAGCCAGTCACGAATGGGTCAAAGCTGACGGTGATGTTTTTCTGGTGGGTATTACAGACAATGCCCAAAATCAGCTGGGTGATCTGGTTTTTGTGGGTGACTTCAAAGTGGGTGCGACGCTTAAAGCAGGTGAAACAGCGGGGGTTGTCGAGTCGGTCAAGGCCGCCTCTGACATTTACGCCCCGGTCGATGGTGAAATCGTAGCTTTCAATGCTGATCTTGAAGCTTCTCCCGACCTGATTAATGCGTCAGCCTACGATCACTGGATCTTCAAGATTCGGCCTGCCAACGCCGCCGACCTCAATGGCTTGCTTGATGCCGAGGGCTATCGACAGTCGGCCCAAGACTGACGGCGTTCGTCATGTCTGATCAGGTCCAATCAGAAAGCGTTTTTTCAGGCCGTCATATCGGACCTGACGCCCGTGCGCAGTCGCATATGCTGGCCGTCGTGGGCGCACAAAGTCTTGATGACCTGATCAACAAAGTGGTGCCGGCAAGCATACGTCACGATCGTGCGTTGAATTTGCCGGCGCCCCTTTCCGAGGACCGTGTGCTGCAGCGTTTACGCGTCGTGGCAGGGAAAAATCAGGTGTTTCGCAGTTACATCGGTCAAGGTTATTACGGCACTATCACCCCGGCTGTTATCCAGCGTAACGTGCTTGAAAACCCGGCCTGGTACACCGCATACACGCCCTATCAGCCCGAGATTTCTCAGGGGCGACTCGAGGCCTTGCTGAATTTTCAGACCATGGTCGCCGACCTGACCGGTATGGATCTGGCCAATGCATCCTTGCTCGATGAGGCCACGGCTGCTGCCGAAGCCATGACGCTGGCCTGGCGTCAGTCTGACGGTCATAACCACTGTTTTTTCGCTTCCCTGCATTGTCACCCTCAAACACTGGCGGTGCTGGCAACGCATGCCGATGCCCTGGGTATTGACCTGAAGGTTGGTGATGAGGCTCACGGCCTGCCGCCGTGTTTCGGTGTTTTGCTGCAGTATCCTCATTCGTTGGGTGGGGTGGGCGATTATGCGGAACTGGTTCAGCAGGCCCATCAGGCGGGTGCTCTGGTGGCGGTAGCCGCTGACCTGTTGGCGCTGGTCGTGCTGACGCCGCCAGGCGAGTGGGGTGCCGATATCGTTGTCGGGTCTTCCCAACGCTTCGGGGTACCGATGGCCTATGGTGGGCCTCACGCGGCATTCATGGCCTGTCGTGAAACCTTGCGTCGTCAACTACCCGGGCGATTAGTCGGGGTTTCGGTTGATCGTCAGGGTCAGCCTGCTTTGCGTCTGGCCTTGCAAACCCGCGAGCAGCATATCCGGCGCGAGAAAGCGACCTCTAACATTTGTACCGCCCAGGTTTTGCTGGCGGTTATGGCGGGTATGTACGGGCTATGGCATGGTCCGCAGGGCTTGCGCCAGATTGCCAGACGGGTCGCTGGTGCCACGGCCCTGGCGCGCGAGGCGCTGGGCCAGATGGGTTGGCGGGTGATCAACGACACCAGTTTCGATACACTGCACATCGCTGCTTCAGGCAGGACGGCACAGATTACCCGGTTCGCGCGCGAACATTGCATCAATCTGCGTCATGTCAATGACGACAGCATTGCTTTTTCTTTCGACGAAACCGTCGGTTTGCCCGAGTTGCAGGCACTGTTGCAGGTGTTTGCCAAGGCCTCACTAAACCCTGAAAAGGCGACTGCAGTATTGGCAGGGCTATCAAATGGCGGTGATGAGGCTTCGTTTGATGCTTGGGCCGACAGGGCC
>CAYTSJ010000255.1:0-3890 GCA_964440385.1 uncultured Pusillimonas sp.
GCCTCGTTGTTAAAGCCGGTGCGTTCACCATGAATCTGGTGCGACAGACCGCCGGTTCCAACGACGACGACGTTCAGGTCTTTGGGGTAAGACTCGATGGCGCGGCGCAGGGCTTTACCCAGCTTGTAGCATCGGCGCGGGGTGGGTAGCGGGTACTGCAGTACGTTTACCGCGACGGGGACAACCGTGCCCGGCCAGTCGGGTTCGTGGTCCCACAGCAGGGGCAGGGGTGATGCACACCCGTGGTCAATCGGTTTGTTCTGGAAAATCGTCAGGTCGAATTCGTCGTTTACCAGCGATTCGGCAATGTGTGCCTGAAAGTCGACATCCCCCTTGATGTGGGGCAGGTTGCGCAAGCCAGCGCCTTCATCGGCAATCGGGAAGCGTTCGCCGACACCCAAAGCAAAGGTAGGGTACATGTCAAAGAAAAACGTGGTGGCATGGTCGTTATAGATAAAAACAAGTACATCGGCTTTTTTATCTTTGAGCCACTGTGCCACCGGTTTGTAGCCATCGAACAAGGGTTTCCAGGCGGGGTCTTCCTGGCGGCCACGGTCGTAGGCCAGGGCGATGGTGGGAACGTGAGATGTGCCGATGCAGCCGATGATCTTGGCCATGAAAGCTCCTGGAGACATTGTTGGACTAGGGGGCAAAAAGACAAGGTGGCCTGGTGACGTGATGGTCATGCCCACGCCGAGTCGGGCTTTTTGCAATAAATTTATTGGAAATCAGCAGAAATTCTAGTTACGGGATCCAAAAAAAGCAATAATCTCTTAAGAATTTGAATATATATCTTTTTTGGGATCCAAAAATGGATTCCATATAATCTCTTTTGTCTTTCTGAAACTCTTGAGCAGGTTGTTTGATGAGTCAACAAACCTCTGTTGTTGTTCGCCTGCGGGAAATGATTCTTGCAGGGGGGCTGGCGCCCGGTGAGCGGGTTACCGAGGCCGAACTGGCTGCCCGCCTGGGTGTCTCTCGCACTCCTGTACGGCAGGCCTTGCCAGCACTGGCCCAGGAAGGGTTGTTGGTGCCTGCAGGCAAGCGAGGGTATTCGGTGCGGGCATTCACTGCCCAGCACAGCATTGAAGCGTTGCGCTTGCGCGCAGTACTTGAGGGTTTTGCTGCGCGACAGGTCGCCGAACGCCGTCCGTCGGCGGTATTACTATCGGCCTTGAAGGCCTGTCTGGCTGAAGGGGATGCCTTGTTTGCCCACCGGCAATTGCAAGATGACGACGAGTTGCGCTACGCCGAGATGAATGCCCGTTTTCATGCCCTGATTTTGCAGGCGGCGCAAATGCCCTTGCTGGAAAATCTGACCGAGCGCTGCAACCTCGTGCCCTTCACAGCTCCGCACAGCATTGCTTTTTCCAATGCCAACAAAGAGCGCATGTTTGATTTTTTGTTTTATGCCCATCGGCAACATCATGCGATTGTGCAGGCCATTGAATCGGGCCAGGCCGATCGTGCCGAGTTTCTGTTTCGTGAACATGCCTACACCCAAGAGCAAAGTCAGACCCTGGACCCCGCTTTGGGTGTGGTGATGGCGATGCGAGCAGACAAAGCGGATTAGTTTTGCTCCCGGCATGAATCTCAAGGTCAGAGGGTTGCGTCGTTGTTTGCAGAACGCGACACGAATCCTCTGGTTTTTTTTGATCTATGTTTGTTATGTTATAACATTTCATTTTAATGACGGGAGAACTTTATGCGGTGGAGTAAGCCAGCCCCCCTTGTGCTGGCCCTATGGGGCGTATTCAATGCGACGGCGGTGGCGCAAACGTCGCCCTCCGGCGAGCCCGTACAAACGTTGGCCCCCGTGGTAATTACCGCCAGCCCGTTACGCCCTGAAGCCGACAGCAGCGCTATACCGGTGGAAGTGGTGGAGGGTCGCCAGCTGATGTTGAGGGACCAGACCAGTCTGGGCGTGGCCCTTGAGGGGTTGCCGGGTGTGCGTGCCGATACGTTCAGTTCCGGTGCCAGTCGTCCCATCATTCGGGGTCAAACTTTGCCACGCGTTCAGGTGTTGACGAATGGCGCATCGACGTTTGATGCAGCGGGCGTGTCGCCTGATCATGCCGTTGTGGCAGAAACCATGCTGGCAGAACGTGTTGAAGTCATCCGTGGACCCGGTGCATTGCTTTACACCGCAGGTGCCATTGGTGGCGTGGTGAATGTGGTGGATGGCCGCATTCCGGATAGCGTTCCCGACAACGGGGTGACGGGCCACATCGACCTGCGAGGAACGACGGGTATTAAAGAGCGTGCCGGTGCGTTTTCGTTGACCGCCGGTGAAGGACCGATTGCAGTGCATGTGGAAGGGATGAAGCGTCGCACTGGAGATTATCGTGTGCCCGACTGGACTTCCAGCCGTGTGCCGGGGACTGACCAGAACACCGACAGTGGCAGCGTTGGCTTGTCCTGGATTCATGACAAGGGCTATACCGGTATTGCCGTGTCGCGTACCCACAGTAAATACGGAATTCCCGGCCATAACCATAACTATGATGAGTGCCATCCGGAGGATGGGAAACTGCATTGCGAAGGTCATGGCGAGGAAGGTGAAGGTCATGCCGATCACGCTGCGGGTAGTACACCGCCACGCGTCGATTTGAAATCGAACCGGGTTGATTTGCGGGGTGAGTATCGTCAGCCATTTACCGGCATTTCACGGATCAGCTGGCGTGCCGGTTTTGTGGATTACCGTCATAACGAGCTGGAAGAGGACAAAATCGCCAGCACCTTCAAGAACCGTGGTCGCGATCTGCGTCTTGAGGTTGGCCATGAAAAGCTAGCAGGTTGGGAAGGGGCGGTATCAGTGCAGGCGGCCGAATCTGATTTCCGTACCGCAGGTGATGAGCGTTTCATGCCGTCTGCCGTGACGCGAACCCAGGGCCTTGGTCTGGTCGAAGCCTATGACTGGAATGACTGGCGCTTTGAACTGGGTGCCCGCTATGACCGTCAGCGAGTGCAGCCTGACAACACCTCGCCCCGATACAGCGCGGGTGCAACATCGTTCTCCGCCGCCGCACTCTGGAAATTTGCCCCTCAGTATGTGATGTCGTTGTCGTTGACGCGTGCCCAGCGTATGCCGACCGCGCAGGAGTTGTATGCCAATGGCAAGCACCTGGCCTCAAATACTTACGAACAGGGCGATTCAGGCCTGGGGAAAGAAACGGCAAAAGGCGTAGACCTGGGCCTGCGCAAGACCGAGGGTGATCTGACTTTTGATCTGAGCCTGTTCTATAACCGCGTTGATAATTACATCTATGCCCGGACACAAGACCGGTTCGAAGACTTTCAGCTGATTCAGTACAGTCAGCAAGAGGCTCGATTCATCGGGCTGGAAGGGGCCGTTGATTACCGCATTAACCGCCATTTCACCGTGGGCGTGTTTGGTGACATGGTTCGGGGTCGCTTGCGTGGCGGTGACGATCTGGCACGTATGCCGGCGGCCCGTCTGGGTGGTCGGGTGGAAGCCAAATGGGGTCAGTTGACCGCAGATGCGACACTGTACCGTGTATTTCGTCAACAGCGTGTGGCTTCAGGCGAGCGTGAAACGTCGGGCTACACCATGCTGAATATGGGTTTGTCGTACGATATGGCCGCAGGTCCTTCCGACCTGACGTTGTATCTTAGTGCCCGAAACCTGTTGAACCAGAAAGCCTTGAACCATGCGTCTTATCTGGCTCATGCGGCGCCGTTGCCAGGCCGCAGCATCATGGCGGGGGTGCGTCTTGAATACTGACAGGGCTTTATGTCGTTACCGCGCCGCATCGCGCACCTTGATATGGATGCGTTCTATGCTTCAGTAGAACTGTTGCGCTACCCCGAGTTGCGCGGGCAGCCCGTCGTCATTGGCGGGCGTAATACCCCGGCACCGCGCGACTTGC
>CAYTSJ010000256.1:0-3871 GCA_964440385.1 uncultured Pusillimonas sp.
GTCATGGACGAAAGCCGCCGCGCCTTCTACGAATACCATGCCGCCATGATGGAGCCGTGGGACGGCCCGGCCGCCGTTGCGTTCACCGATGGCCGCCAGATCGGCGCCCTGCTCGACCGCAACGGCCTGCGCCCTGCACGCTACCTTGTTACCGACGACGACCTTGTCGTCATGGCCTCGGAAGCCGGTACGCTAAACATCCCCGAACACCGCATCGTCAAGAAATGGCGCTTGCAGCCCGGCAAAATGTTCCTGATCGACCTGGAACAAGGTCGCATCATCGACGACGAAGAAATCAAGTCGCGCCTGGCCAACTCACGCCCCTACCGTCAATGGATCGAACGCCTGCGCGTCAAGCTCGAGTCCCTGCCCGCACCGGCGTTCAGCGACATCAAGCCGCCCGTCACCTCGCTGCTCGATCGCCAGCAAGCCTTTGGCTATACGCAAGAAGACATCAAGTTTGTCTTGCAGCCCATGGCCGAAAACGGCGAAGAAGGCACAGGCTCAATGGGTAACGACGCCCCGCTGGCCGTGCTGTCGAATCGACCCAAGCCGTTTTACAACTACTTCCGTCAGTTGTTTGCGCAGGTCACCAACCCGCCCATCGACCCGATCCGCGAACAATTGGTGATGTCGCTGGTGTCATTTATTGGCCCCAAACCCAACCTGCTCGACATCAACAACGTCAACCCGCCACTGCGTCTAGAAGTCAGCCAGCCCGTACTTGATTTTGCGGCCATCGAGCAAATCCGCAATATCGAAAAAATCACCTCGGGCAAGTTCCGCAGCTTCGAGCTTGACATCACCTACCCGGTTGAATGGGGTGCCGAAGGCATCGAAGCCTGCGTGGCCTCGCTGTGCGCCACCGCGGCCGATGCGGTTCGCAGCGGTTACAACGTGCTGGTCATCACCGACCGCAACGTCAATGCCGAGCACGTTGCCATTCCAGCCTTGCTGGCCACGTCGGCCATTCACCAGCACCTGATCCGCGAAGGCCTGCGCACCAACACCGGCCTGGTCGTTGAAAGCGGCTCGGTGCGCGAAGTCCACCACTTCGCGCTGCTGGCCGGCTACGGTGCCGAAGCCGTTCACCCCTACCTGGCCCTGGAAACCCTGGCCACCCTGGGTGACGCTGAAAAAGTCACTAAAAACTACATCAAGGCCATCGGCAAAGGCCTGAACAAGGTCATGTCCAAAATGGGCATTTCGACCTACATGTCGTACTGCGGCGCGCAAATTTTCGAAGCCGTGGGTCTCAGCTCGGCCCTGGTCAACAAGTATTTCTCGGGTACACCCAGCAACATCGAAGGCATCGGCATTTTTGAAGTCGCCGAAGAGTCCCTGCGCCTGCACAAAGCCGCCTTCAGCGACGACCCCGTGCTGGCCCATGACCTGGATGCCGGCGGCGACTACGCCTTCCGTATTCGCGGTGAAGAGCACATGTGGAACCCCGATTCCATCGCCAAACTGCAGCACTCCACCCGCACCAACAACTACAACACCTACAAAGAGTACGCCCAGCTCATCAACGACCAGTCGCGTCGCCACATGACCCTGCGCGGCCTGTTTGAATTCCGGGTTGACCCCGCCAAGGCCATTGCGCTGTCGGAAGTCGAACCTGCCAAAGAAATCGTCAAACGCTTTGCCACCGGCGCGATGTCGCTGGGGTCCATCTCGACCGAAGCCCACGCGGTGCTGGCCGTCGCCATGAACCGTATCGGCGGCAAGTCGAATACCGGCGAAGGCGGTGAAGACCCGTTGCGTTACCGCGCCGAAATAAAAACCGGCAAAAGCCCCATCAAAAAAGGCGATTCTCTGGCCTCCTTCCTGGGCAAAGACCTGATCGAAGCCGATATCCCGCTGGCGGCGGGCGACTCGTTACGCTCGCGCATCAAACAGGTGGCTTCGGGTCGTTTTGGCGTCACGGCCGAATACCTGACCAGCGCCGACCAGATCCAGATCAAAATGGCACAAGGTGCCAAGCCCGGTGAAGGTGGCCAGTTGCCTGGCCACAAAGTGTCAGAGTACATTGCCAAACTGCGCTTCTCGGTGCCCGGTGTCGGTCTCATCTCGCCACCCCCGCACCACGATATTTACTCCATCGAAGACCTGGCCCAGCTGATTCACGACCTGAAAAACGTCAACCCTGTCGCGTCGATTTCGGTCAAGCTGGTGTCTGAAGTCGGTGTCGGCACTGTCGCTGCCGGTGTCGCAAAAGCCAAAGCCGATCACGTCGTCGTGGCAGGCCACGATGGCGGCACCGGGGCCTCGCCCATTTCTTCCATCAAGCATGCCGGTTCCCCCTGGGAACTGGGCCTGGCCGAAACCCAGCAAACGCTGGTGCTCAACAGCCTGCGCTCACGCATTCGCGTCCAGGCCGACGGCCAGATGAAAACCGGTCGCGACGTCGTCATCGGTGCGCTGCTGGGGGCTGACGAATTCGGCTTTGCCACCGCCCCGCTGGTGGTTGAAGGCTGCATCATGATGCGCAAATGTCACCTGAACACCTGCCCTGTCGGTGTCGCCACCCAAGACCCGGTCTTGCGCCAGAAGTTCTCGGGCAAGCCCGAACACGTCGTCAACTACTTCTTCTTCGTTGCTGAAGAAGTGCGCGAAATCATGGCGCAACTGGGTATCCGCACGTTCGACGAACTGGTCGGTCGCGCCGACCTGCTGAACGTCAGCCAGGCTGTCGAGCACTGGAAAGCCAAAGGCCTGGACTTCTCGAAAGTGTTCTATCAGGTGCCTTCCAAAGAAGCTGTCCGCCATACCCAAACCCAAGACCACGGCCTTGACAAGGCCCTCGACCACACCCTCATCGAACGCGCCAAACCCGCGATTGAAAAAGGGGAAAAGGTCTCGTTCATCACCCCCGTACGTAACCGTAACCGTACCGTCGGCGCCATGCTGTCGGGCATGGTCGCCGCCAAATACGGCCATGAGGGCTTGCCCGACGACACCATCCACATCCAGTGCAACGGCACCGCCGGCCAAAGCTTCGGTGCTTTCCTGGCTCACGGCATCACCCTCGACCTGGTGGGAGAAGGCAACGACTACGTCGGCAAAGGCCTGTCGGGCGGCCGTATTATTGTGCGCTCTCCCAACGATTTCCGCGGCATGGGCCCCGACCACATCATCGCGGGCAACACGGTACTGTACGGCGCGCTGGCGGGCGAAGCCTACCTCAATGGCGTTGTCGGCGAACGTTTCGCCGTGCGTAATTCAGGCGCTTCAGCCGTCGTGGAAGGCACCGGCGACCATGGCTGTGAATACATGACGGGCGGCACCGTGGTCGTGCTGGGCGAAACCGGCCGCAACTTCGGTGCCGGCATGTCGGGTGGCGTGGCTTACGTCTACGACCCCGACCGTTCCTTTGCCAAGCGCTGCAACCTTGCCATGGTTGACCTGGAACCCGTGCTCCCCCATGCCGAACAGGCCGAAGCCGGCCAGATCGACACCTGGCACAGCCAGACCCGTGGCGGCGAGCGCGAAACCGATGACACCATTTTGCGTCGCCTGATCGAAAATCACTACCGCTACACCGGCAGTTTCCTGTCGCGCGACCTGATCAGCGACTGGCCGACCGCACGGGGCCAATTCGTGAAGGTCATGCCAAAAGAGTATCGCCGCGCCCTGAAAGAACTGTGGCAAGCCGCGAACCCCGATCAAATTGCTGCCTGAGGACAAGATAATGGGCAAAACAACTGGTTTTCTTGAATTTGAACGCGTCGACGAATCATACGAAGCACCCACTGAACGTCTGAAGCACTGGAAAGAATTCGTCGTCACCCTGACCGACGCGCAAGCCAAACAACAAGGTGCACGCTGCATGGACTGCGGCATCCCGTTTTGCAACAACGGCTGCCCGGTC
>CAYTSJ010000257.1:0-3867 GCA_964440385.1 uncultured Pusillimonas sp.
CCTACAGCCAATCCTTACCTGTATATGGCATCGCAGATATTTTCAGGACTTGATGGCATTACGCGTCAGCTTGATCCTGGTCCGTCAGCCGATGTGCCTTACGAGACAGCTGCCGAAGCCTTGCCTCGTTCGTTGGGTGATGCCATTCGTTGTCTCAAGGAAGACAAAATTCTGGTTGAAAAATTAGGGCAAGGGTTTGTGGATTATTACTGCTTCATCAAAGAGGCAGAAATTGCGCGTTTCAACATTGAGGTCACCGAGTGGGAGCAGCGGGAATACTTTGACATGTTCTAGGCCGCGGCTGGTCGCGAGGACACGTTATGTATTGCGACTGAGGGGACGGCAGTAAGGTCATGGAAAGCGCCGCTTACCGGCCTATTAATACCGTTGGCATAATCTAAAAACAAAAGGAAGCATCATGAAAAACGGGTTTACCGCAGGGCTTTGCAGTGTGACACTGGCAAGCAGCCTGGTCTTCGGCAGTGCGTCTGCACAAGAGGTTGTGAAAATCGGCATGGTCGTCGAGATGACCGGGCCGTTTGCAGAGTTCGGGCGGCAGATGAAGGCGCAGGTATCGAGGCCTGGCAAAAGCAGCATGGCGATAGCGTCGCTGGTCGTCGCGTTGAAGTGATTTACAAAGACGTGGGCGGCCCGGCCCCAGAAGTGGCCAAGCGTCTGGCCCAGGAATTGATCGTACAGGACAAGGTGTCGATTTTGGCCGGGTTCGGTTTCACGCCCAATGCCATGGCGGTTGCGCCTTTGGCGACCCAGTCCAAGGTGCCGATGGTGGTCATGAATGCCGCTTCGGCTCAGCTGACATCGCGCTCGCCGTACATGGTGCGCACTTCATTCGGCTACGACACCATGGTGCCCCCGATTGCCCAATGGGCAATTGAGCAGGGGCACAAGAAAGCCTACATGATCGTGGCCGACTACGCCCCTGGCCACGATGCTGAAAAGGCCTTCAAGCAGGCGTATGAGCAGGCCGGTGGCGAAATTATCGCCAATGTTCGTGTACCCTTGATGACGGTTGATTTCGCACCTTATCTGCAGCGCGTGAAAGACGCGAAGCCAGATATCCTGTTTGCCTTTGTCAATGCAGGTAATGTGGCGCCGGCCTTGTTCAAGGATTTCAAGACCAAAGGGTTGGATGAAGCAGGTATCAAGCTGATCGGGACCGGTGATATTGTGTATGAGTCTATTCTTGACGTGATTGGTGACCACGGCCTGGGAGCGACAACGGTGTACTCGTATTCCATGCAGCACCCGTCAGACTTGAACCAGGCGTACATCCAACAGTTTCAGGAAGCGCTGGGGGCCAAAGAGCGTCCCACCATCATGAGCGTGTCGGCTTACGACGGCATGGCACTGATTTACGGCGGGCTGAAAAAAGCCGGGCCTGGTGCCGATGGCAAGGCCTTGCTTGAGGCCTTCAAGGGTCTGTCATTTGAAAGCCCGCGCGGCCCGGTTTCAATCGACCCCGAAACTCGCGACATTGTGCAGAACCAGTACATTCGCCGTCTGGAACGTGTGAATGGCGAATTGATGAATGTTGAGTTCAAAACCTATGACGCCTCGCGTTGATCGTCTGTCGCGTCAGGTGCAGGCGTATCGTACAGGCGCTTTGTCACCGGTAGCGGTGCTGGAAGCATTGCTGTCGGCCATTCAGTCAGACACAGCCGATATCAATGCGTTCTGCTGGCTTGATACAGAGCGCGCCTTGCAGCAGGCCAGCGAATCTGCAGCACGTTATCAGGCTGGCAGGCCGCTGGGGCCGCTGGACGGAGTGCCGGTATCCGTGAAGGATCTGGTTGCCGTACAGGGGTGGCCGACACGGCGAGGCTCGCACACTTCAGCCGATGATCCTGTGGCGGCAATTGATGCGCCTTCGGTTGCCCTGATGCGTCAGGCGGGCTGCGTGGTGTTTGGTAAAACAACCACCACCGAGTTTGGCTGGACGATTGGTTCGAGCAACCCGCACAGTGGCGTCACGCGCAATCCGCGTTCAACTGAACATTCAGCGGGAGGGTCCAGCAGTGGGGCTGCCGCGCAGATTGCGGCGGGTTGGGGGCATGTGGCACTAGGGAGCGATGCCGGCGGTTCGGTTCGTATCCCGGCCTCGTGGTGCGGGGTGGTGGGTTTCAAGCCCACTTTCGGAGCGATTCCGCTGGCCCCCCAAAGTGCGTTTGCCGAGTTCGCCCATTTGGGGCTGCTGGCGGCGTCGGTGGCCGATTGTGCCTGGGCTTTTCCCGCGTTCTCGGGCGCTCATCGACTGGATCCTGCCTCTTTATATGGGCGCACACAGGTCACCTTGCCGGGCCAGTGTCTGCGCATTGGGTGGGCGGACCTGATGGATGCCAATGACACGGTAGATCCCGAAATCAACACGGCATTTCGTGCTTTGGTGCACCGGCTCGAGGCGGCTGGTTATGCAGTGCAGCCGGTCACATTGTGTGCCGACGGCCTGGCCGATGCCATGTGGCAGACCTGGGTGTCGCGTATTCATGAGTCCTTTATTGATTGGTCACCTGCGCAGCGTTCGCGGCTTGAGCCGCGTTTGCAAGGGGTCTTTGGCCTGGGGGCCAAACAATGTGCAGAAGATCAGGTGCGTAGCCGCTCTTTTTTACGACAATACGCCACGCGTCTGGCTATGGCATTCAATGACATAGATGTCTTGTTGACTCCGGCAACGTCACGCGTTGCGCCGCGCCTCGATGCGCGGGTTCCGGAGACCCCGCAGGCCGAGAACTGGTTCAGTGCCAACAGTTTTGCCTTCCCGTTCAACCTGACCCAACAACCTGCACTATCCATGCCGTTGGGGGTCAATGAGCAAGGTTTGCCCTTCGGTATCCAGGTGGTGGGGCGTCGCTATGCAGACGATCTCGTGTTAAGGTTTGCGGCTGAACTTGAAGCATTCTTTTTGCAGTAGCATGAAACCTGTCGCGATTTTCCAGCATACCGATATTGGCCGTCCGGGCTCAGTGACAAGTATTATTGAAGCCCTGGGTTTGCCCTATACCCTCATCGAAATTTACAAGGGGCACGCCATCCCCGAACACCCCCATGATTTCAGCGGTTTGATTTTTATGGGTGGCCCGATGGGAGTTAATGACGAGTATGACTGGCTTGAGCACGAGCGCGCACTAATTCGTCTGGCAGACGCCAGCAGTATCCCTGTATCAGGGCATTGTCTCGGGGCTCAGCAATTGGCCAAGGCGTTGGGTGCACCTGTGCGACGTAATGTCAGGGCTGAAATCGGCTGGCACCCCATCATGGTAGAGGCCAACGCTACGGCCGAGGAATGGTGGGGGGCGCAGCCAAATACGCCCCTGTTAACTTTTCAGTGGCATGGCGATACTTTCGAATTACCCTCGCAGGCCTGTCGCATTGCAACGGGTAGCCACTGCGCCAATCAGGCGTTTGTCGTGCGTGATCTGCATATTGGTATGCAGTCTCATTTTGAAATGACGCCCGACCTTGTGCATGATTACTACGAGCGTAACGGCGGGTTCCTGCGTCGTGAGCACGCGGCGGGCAACCCTGCAGTAACCTCGGTGGATGAAACGCTGTCAGACCTTGAGGCGCGTACTTCACAACTGAAAACAGTGCTGCAGCGGGTGTACGCGCGTTGGGCGCGGGGTCTGAAAACGTCATGATTGTGGCTTGGCTTGGGCACATCGTTTGCCCATAACCCGACTTGGGTCACGCGACCGATAAACGTCGGGTTATTGCCATCGGACGTCAGGGCTGCGCGGCGGGCGCAACCAACGCATCATCTTCACCACTGCGTCGCAAACCTTCGGCCACCATTCCGTTCGCCTTTGCGAATTCAAGGTAGCGATGCACCAATGCGGCGGCTTTATCACG
>CAYTSJ010000258.1:0-3842 GCA_964440385.1 uncultured Pusillimonas sp.
GGTCTGTTTGGGCAATCACAACGGCAATCTCGCCGGTATACCAGGCACCCAGTTCGCGGGAAAATCGCTGTAGCCAGTGCTCTCTGATTTCATCACTGAGGATCAGGTGAGGTATTCCATGAAAGCCTGCGATCGGAAGGGTTGACGATGTTTCCAGGCCCTCTCGATAACGAGCTAGCGGGGCCACCACCACAAGACGCCTGCGCTCATCGCAGGCTGTTCTCGATTTGGCCTGGTTGATCTTGCCTTGTGAGCCGTCGGCAGCGGGTGTTCCAATTAACAGATTTTGCGCAAGCTTTACGCGGCCAGCGTAAGTCGTTGAGGCAATACGCATCAAATGATGGTGAATCACACCAAGGTTGCGTTTGCCTTGCATGGAGGGTGACCAGGTATTGAGCCCTGCATTGGTCCAGAGGTAGTGCAGCAGACCCAAGAGCGTCATGCTGGATTGTCCTGGGCGTGTGCTCTTGGTCATTGCCGGCCCTTTTGGCGTTGCTTCGCCTTCTTCAGGGGCTTTGGTCAGACGCTGTTGCAGACCAACTTTCAGTTTGATTTTGACATTGCCGTCGTCCAGTTCTTCGACAACCCCGCGTTTGTATGCACCAAGTCCGGAGGCATTGGGATCGACGCCGAAGAAAACGCAGTCTTCAGCATGCTCAGGCCCTGTGTCCGGAAAACGTGCCAAGTGAAAATGATCCGAGTTTGAGCGGCTGTGAACGGAAAGCCGCTTTTCTCCCTCGCCAAGGCATAGACAACGCACAACAGCTTTGCCGTGCGCCATCATCAAGACCTTTTTCCAGGCCTGGCTAAATTGGGCTTCTGTCTGAAAGGCGGGGCTGTATGTTTGGGTCTGATCGCCCAGGCTGATCTGAACCGGGTAAATAAGATGGTCTTTCATGACTGCTCGCTTTTTCGTTTGAACTGTTGGGCGAACTCCCAGACATATTCTTCTACGTGCTCAGACAACGCTTGAGCCTTACCGAAATCCCCCGATCTGGCCATCTCGTCGTTAAATGCTTTGCTGCCTTCGTTCAGCGCAAGAAGCTCACCGAAGCTCAAGAAGCCGCTTTCATCGTTGTCTGGAGCGGTGTGGTGTGCATATTCTGTTTCGAGTTGCTGGCGCAATCGTTCAACGTCGATAGACTCATTCATGTGATCAGGGCCAGATTTGATCTTTCAGTTTGGCAATGACGACGTGGATTTGATAGCGCTGCATGGCATTCAGGTTTTCAAGGCCATAGTCATAGGCGCGTAAAACCGCTGCTGATTGTTCTGCGGTCAATTCCACGGTTAACAAGCAGTCACTAGCAATGGCTTCGTAGGGATGAATCTGGTTGGTCACAGTGGCTCCTTTTTGAGCAGTCTTTACACCAAGGACTGTAAACACCCGAAATATATGGATGTTGCAGTTTGGCGTAATGACTTATAAATGCTGTTATCCACAGATTGTGGGGATAACTTAGACTCAGTGACGCCAGCACTGTTTAGCTGCTAAACAGTGCGCTAGTAGTCGGCATCTGCGAGGCTGGCCATGACCGCTGCTTGGTAGCGCGTATACCCCTCCTCAATAAAGTCGAGGTACCGATGGGCGTCTTCTGCATCACATCCGTAGCGTGCCATGACCGCTTCAACTTGTTTGCTTTCCATATCAACCTTGCTTCAGTAAACAACCTAGAGATAAGTCGGTTACCAAAGCGGCCTCAGCTGGAGGCCTTGTAACCTACCCGCCGAGATACCACGACGGGGGTAGGGTGCTTTGATCCTGTATGAGGCGCTTGGCGCGGTGCCCGGTGTGCCGGTACGACAAGGCTGATCAAACAGTGCAGTCTTTGCTGCCGTCATCAGATGATTACGTCGCCATCATCTGAGCGTATTGGTGATCTCACGATCACGCATGGCGTCCATATGGTCTTTAAGGGGCAGGTACTGCCCATGGATCCCCGGCTTTGCAAGATGGGTAGCATCGGCAGGCCGGAGCCCTTCGAACCATCAAGCAAAACGACCTCTGCGATCTGCCGGTTTTCATTCCTTTTTCTTCAACCGGAATGCAAATGGGTTGCCGCCCAATCATCTGCCAGTCGGAACCGGCGGAAGGGAGCTGGTGTTCATCAACATCGGTTGTTAAGGAGCAAAGTCGTAACGTATGAACAATATAAATCATTGCTTTATATTTTTCAACTTGTTATTAAGCGATGATTGTTCATTTTGAAATCTTTTGAGACGAGTCAATTGTTTAGTTACACGAACGCCGAAAAATATTGTCGGCAAGAACCAGCTTGGCTCTTCTTTTGCTTACTCTTGGTGAGTGATTTACGTGAACAAGTCGGATATGGCGGGGGCTATGCTGCCGACGAGTCAGAAATAGGGCTTTTGTTGGTGTTGCTTTGAACTCCAAGCAGATAGGCCGCTATCATTAAATCTAATTGTTGAAGTTGCTGAGGCGATAAATTGGCAACGTCTTCATACTTTGTGACTACAAATGGCCAAGAGCTGGGATTTATGTAATCAGCTTCATTTATCTTGCTTGCTGAGTTAATGAACGATGTATCTGAGGGCGAAAGGCCCCAATGCTCAGGGCCAACAACATCACTGAAATATTGCCAAAGCATTGGAATTTTTTCTTTGGCAATCGCGCCAGTCTTTATCCATCCTTGAATAGCCTGAGCTGTCACTTGAAATGCGCGCGCGACATCGGCCTTCGACTTAATTTTCTTAGAGTCGATTTTGAGTTGGATGGCCTGCTCAATGGCTTGGCCTAGGTTTTTTCCATATAGCACTCCGCAATCTAACCATCACTGATGAATTGAAAGCAATCGTTGTTATATTTCGAGTTTTTTATAAAGCAATGATTTAGAATATGCGCATATGAACGAACTAAATCTACCCATCGCGCAAGCATGCGAAATTGCAAAAACCGTTCAAGATCCGTTGGGTCTGTTGGGCAGGCGTCAGAAAAAAGGCGAGACCGCTCTTGCGGATTTATTGAATGTGAGCACTGCTGCCGTCAATCAATGGCTTCATTGTCGCCGCCCAGTTCCTGTCGCTCAATGTGTACGTATTGAGCAATTGACTGGAGGGGTGGTTACTCGACAAATGCTCAGGCCTGATGACTGGGCTTCGATATGGCCGGACCTCTACGATCCGAACGCTTGATTTCTGTTTAGCAGCTAAACACTCTGGACGGGTGGCTGCTGATTCTTTGCCGTGTTTAGCGGCTAAACATTTAAGGAGTTCTTCTCATGAAAACACTTGTTGTTGCTCAAGGTAAAGGCGGGGTGGGTAAAACCGCCAGTGCGGCGCACATTGCGTTCTATGCGCGTGAAGCCGGTTTGCGTGTGCTGGTCATTGATCTTGATACAGGGGATTTAACCAGGACGTTGGCCGAATATCAGGTCGATGGTGTCGCCAGTGCGTTGTTCACTGATGCTGGCGTTTCGTGTTTAGCAGCTAAACAGGAGGAGGGGTCAGGCTGTTTAGCACTAATCCCTGCAGACCATCTTTTGGCAAATCTGGTGTTCTTGCCGCTTGAGCAGGCACAGCAGCAGTTTGAGCAGAACCTGGGACGTCTGGCAGCGGAATTTGACCTATGCGTGATTGATACGGCACCTGGGCTTGGCATTGCCAAGGCCTCTGCATTGCATGTGGCCGATGCCGTCATTTCGCCGGTGGAAATGGAGGCTTACTCCATTGAGGGCATCAAGCACACGATGATCACGGTACTTAATGCGCGAAAACGGAATCCCAAGTTGTCGTTCCTGGGGATTTTGCCGAGCAGGGTGGATACGCGCAGTCCACGTCAAATGGCCAACCTGAATCAGGTTCGTGATGCCCACAGCGCCCTG
>CAYTSJ010000259.1:0-3833 GCA_964440385.1 uncultured Pusillimonas sp.
GGGTGCCGGCCTGCCCAGGCAGGTCGGTTGTACCACCATCCATAAAGTGTGCGGTTCGGGCATGAAGTCTGCCATGTTCGGCCACGATTTACTGCTGGCAGGCAGCGCAGATGTAGTGGTTGCCGGTGGCCAGGAAAGCATGAGCAATGCCCCCTACCTGTTGCTGCGCGGTCGTCAGGGTTACCGCTATGGTCACTCAACCGTGTACGATCACATGGCCCTTGATGGCCTGGAAGACGCCTACCAGCGCGGCACCGCCATGGGCATTTTTGCTGAAATGTGCGTCGACAAATACGGTTTCACCCGTGAAGAGCAAGACGCGTATTCGCTTGAGTCGCTGCGCCGCGCCCGCGCTGCCATTGAAGAAGGCAGCTTCGCCTGGGAAATCGCCCCTGTCACCATTGCCGGCCGCAAAGGCGACACGGTCATCGACACCGATGAAGCCCCGGGCAAAGCCGCACCGGAAAAAATCCCGACCCTGAAGCCCGCCTTCAAGAAAGACGGTTCCGTCACTGCCGCCAACTCGTCCTCTATCTCTGACGGCGCTGCCGCCCTGGTCATGATGCGTGAATCGACCGCCAAAAAACTGGGTGCCACTCCCTTGGCGCGCATTGTGGCGCATGCCCAGCATTCGCAAGAGCCTGAATGGTTCACAACCGCCCCCGTTGGCGCCGTCAAGAACCTGATGGCCAAAGCCGGCTGGTCAACGGGCGACGTTGACCTGTTCGAAATCAATGAAGCGTTTGCCGTGGTCACCATGGCGGCCATGCGTGAACTGAATCTTGACCATGCCAAGGTCAATATTCACGGCGGGGCCACTGCCTTGGGTCACCCTATCGGTGCATCGGGTGCCCGCATCATCACTACCCTGGTTGGCGCACTGCGCAAAACCGGTGGCAAGCGTGGCGTGGCCACACTGTGCATTGGCGGTGGCGAAGCGGTTGCCATGGCCATTGAAATGGTTTGAAGGGTTCACTGACCCCGTAAAAACCCGGCTTGCAGGCGAGGTCAAAAGCGCGTACATTGAACATTGGCGTTTTTGACTTTTCCTGCAAGCGGCACCTTATGTACGACATTCTCGTCTACCTCTTCGAAAACTATTACACGCCTCAAGCCTGTCCCGACGCCGATGTTCTTGCCCACAAACTGGCTGCTGCCGGTTTCGAGCATGAAGACATTGATGAAGCGCTCGGTTGGCTGTATGGCTTGGCCCAAACCACCGAACAGTGCGTGCAACTGGCCCAGGCCCCGCAAAGTAACAGCACTCGCGTCTACACTCACCACGAATATCAAAGCCTGGGTAGCGAAGCCATTGGCTTCATCAGCTTCCTTGAAAGTTCGGGTGTGTTGCCGGCGGCACTGCGCGAAATCCTCATCGACCGCGCCGAAGCCACCGCCGAATCACCCATACCGCTCGAAAAGCTCAAAATCCTTGCGCTCATGGTGCTCTGGAGCCAGGAAGCTGAAATCGATCATCTGGTGCTCGAAGAGCTGCTTACCGACGACCACAGCCGGTTGTCGCACTAACCTCTTTTCACTCGTATGCCCGTAACGCCCCTGCCGTCTCGCGGCTACGTGGGGCGTTTTGCGCCCAGCCCCAGCGGGCCGTTACACGATGGCTCTCTGGTTGCCGCCATGGCCAGCTACCTTGATGCACGCGCGTGCCAAGGCCAATGGCGGCTGCGCATTGAAGACATTGACACCCCCAGGGTGGTGCAGGGCGCCGACCGCGTCATCATGCAGCAGCTGCAGGCCCTGGGCATGCACTGGGATGGCGAGCCTTTATGGCAATCGCACCGGCTTGCGGCTTACCAGGACGCCTTTGAACGCCTGCATCAACAGCGCCATGTCTTTGGCTGCCGGTGTACCCGGGCGCAGGTGGGCAAGGGCGCGTATGCGGGTACGTGCCGGCACCATCACGTCCCCGAGAACGAAGTCAGGGCCTGGCGTTTTCAGGTGCCTGACGGCATCGTGTCATTTGAAGACCGTTGGCTGGGCCATCAAGAACAGGATGTGGCTCGCGAGGTGGGCGACGTCATCATCCAGCGTGCCGATGGATTGTGGGCGTATCAATTGGTGGTGGTGGTTGACGATGCCTTTCAGGGCATCACAGATATCGTACGCGGGGCCGATTTGCTCGATTCAACGGCACGACAAATTGTGCTGGCCCGAGCGCTGGGGCTCACCTATCCCCGCGTGATGCATGTCCCACTGGTTCTGGACGACAACGGGCTAAAACTCTCTAAACAAAACCACGCCCGGCCCTTCGACACCCACAACCCCATCCAGACCCTGAACCGGGCCTGGCAGCGTCTGGGCTTCGAGCCCCTGCAGGGCCTGAAAGAGGCCACTGATTTCTGGCGCAGAGCCACGGCCCAGTGGCAGCAGCGCTTTCAACATTTGATATATTGAGATCATTCGCGGCTGGCCCATGTGGCAAAAAGGTCAGTCAGTAGCGTCATCAACTTGCATGGGGCAGGCTCGCCCTCGTATGATCCGCGCTATTGCTGCCAACCCGCAGTTACTGGAACACGATGACAAAAACATTGATTATTGCCGAGAAGCCCTCGGTTGCCGTTGACATTTCGCGCGCCCTGGGCGGGTTTACCCGGGAAGGGGATTACTTCGAAAGCGACCGCTACGTGCTGGCGTCGAGCATCGGGCATTTGCTCAGCCTGGTCGCGCCGAACGACCCTGTACGCGGGAAATGGAGCTTTGCCCACCTGCCGGTGATCCCGCCGCAATTTGAACTGGGGCCCACTGACAAGCGCTCGGCCGAACGCCTGAAACTCCTGGTCAAATTACTCAAGCGCAAAGACGTTGACAGCATCATCAATGCCTGTGACGCGGGCCGTGAAGGCGAACTCATCTTCCGTTACATCGTGCAGTATGCGGGTGTGAACAAACCCGTGCAGCGCCTGTGGCTGCAATCGATGACCCAAACCGCCATCCGTGAGGCCTTCGAGAAGCTGCGCGACGATGATGACCTGAAACCGCTTGAAGCGGCCGCCCGGTCACGTGCCGAAGCCGACTGGCTGGTGGGCATCAACGGCACCCGGGCCATGACGGCCTTTAACAGTAAAGACGGCTGTTTCTTCAAGACCCCTGTTGGCCGGGTGCAGACCCCCACACTGGCCATTGTCATGGAGCGCGAGGAACGTATCCGCAAGTTCCAGCCGCGCGATTACTGGGAAGTTCATGCGACCTTTGTGGCCGCCGCCGGTTTTTATACCGGGCGCTGGTTCGACCCGAAATTCGTCAAAAACGAGCTTGACCCTGAACAGCGCGACTCGCGCCTGTGGTCCAAACCCGCCGCCCAAAGCATTGTGGCGGCCTGCCGTGACCAACCCGGCCATGTCACCGAAGAATCAAAGCCGACCACGCAAATGTCGCCGGCCCTGTTTGACCTGACTTCGCTTCAGCGTGAGGCCAACTCGCGTTTCGGGTTTTCAGCCAAAGCCACGCTGGCCCTGGCCCAAACCCTGTACGAGCGTCACAAGGCGCTGACTTACCCCCGTACCGATTCACGCTACCTGCCTGAAGATTATCTGCCCACCGTCAAAGAGACGGTTGCCGCGCTGGCCGAAGCAGGTACGCAGGCGTCTGCCAGCGTCCAACCCTTCGCGCGCCAGTTGCGTGACGCCGGCTGGATCAAAGCCAACAAGCGGATTTTCGATAACAAAAAGGTCTCGGACCACTTTGCGATCATCCCGACGCTGCAGGTACCCAAAGACCTGAGCGAAGCCGAAAGCAAAATCTATGAACTGGTCACGCGCCGCTTCCTGGCCGTGTTTTTCCCGGCAGCCGAGTTCCGTGTCACCACGCGCATTACC
>CAYTSJ010000260.1:0-3814 GCA_964440385.1 uncultured Pusillimonas sp.
GTGCTAGCTAGTTTTCTTGCAACTGGTTGAACTGGCGCCAGTCAGATTGCCAGGATGACGGCTGATTTACCCGCCTGACCTGAACCGCAGTCACTTTGTATTCCGGGCAATTAGTCGCCCAATCAGAGCTGTCGGTGGTGACGACGTTGGCGCCAGATTGGGGGAAATGGAAGGTCGTGTAGACCACCCCGGGTTGCACTTTTTCAGTCACTTCTGCGCGCAGTACGGTTTCGCCGGCCCGGCTTTGAATGCTGACAGCGTCGCCCGTACTGATGCCACGGTCTTCAGCATCGTGGGGATGTATTTCCAGCACATCTTCATGGTGCCACACGATGTTATCGGTGCGGCGCGTTTGAGCGCCCACGTTGTATTGCGAAAGAATCCTGCCGGTGGTGAGCAGCAGCGGAAACTTGCGGGTGCTGCGTTCGTCCGAGGGAATGTATTGGGTAATGACAAACTTGCCCTTGCCGCGCACGAACTGGTCGATGTGCATGATGGGTGTGCCTTCGGGGGCGTCATCGTTGCACGGCCATTGCACGCTGCCGCCCAGCGCTTCTATGCGGGCAAATGAAACTCCGGCAAAAGTGGGCGTCAGGCGGGCAATTTCGTCCATGATCTGGGCGGGGTGGCTGTAGTTCATGGGGTAACCCAGCGCATTTGACAGCGCGCAGGTCACTTCCCAGTCGGCCAGCCCGGCTTTGGGTTCCATGACCTTGCGGACGCGTGAAATGCGCCGTTCGGCGTTGGTGAACGTGCCGTCTTTTTCAAGAAAGGACGAGCCGGGCAGAAAAACATGCGCATATTTGGCAGTTTCGTTCAGGAAGATATCCTGAACGATGATGCATTCCATGGCGCTGAGTGCGGCTGTGACATGCTGGGTGTTGGGGTCAGACTGCACAATGTCTTCACCCTGACAGTAGAGGGCCTTGAAAGACCCGTCTAACGCAGCATCAAACATGTTCGGGATGCGCAGGCCCGGCTCGGGTTGCAGCGTCACCCCCCAGGCCTGTTCAAACTGATGGCGAACCTTGTCGTCTGATACATGGCGATAACCCGGCAATTCGTGCGGGAAAGACCCCATATCGCAGGACCCTTGCACATTGTTTTGCCCGCGTAACGGATTGACGCCCACGCCTTCACGCCCAATGTTGCCAGTGGCCATGGCCAGATTGGCGATAGCCATGACCGTGGTCGAGCCTTGGCTGTGCTCGGTGACGCCCAGGCCATAGTAAATGGAACCGTTGCCGCCTTGGGCAAATAAACGTGCAGCCCCCCGCACCAGTGGCGCAGGTACGCCGGTGATGTCAGCCATCGCTTCTGGCGAGTTCTCGGGGCGAGAAACAAACTCGCGCCATTGCTCAAACGCCTTGGTTTCACAGCGTTCGGCCACGAAGGTTTCATCAATCAGCCCTTCAGAGGCAATCGTGTGGGCCAATGCAGTGAGCAGCGCGGTATTGGTTCCCGGGCGAAGCTGCAAATGGAAGTCGGCCTTGATGTGCGGCGAGTTGACCAGATCAGTCTCGCGAGGGTCGATGACGATGAGTTTTGCCCCTTGGCGCAAACGACGTTTCAGACGCGAGGCGAAAACCGGGTGGGCGGCACTGGGGTTGGCCCCCATGACGATCACGACGTCGGTATGCATGACCGAATCAAAGGTTTGAGTACCGGCCGATTCACCCAGCGTGGTTTTAAGGCCGTAGCCAGTGGGCGAATGGCAGACCCGCGCGCAGGTGTCGACGTTGTTGGTGCCAAATGCGGCACGAATTAACTTTTGGACCAGGTAGGTCTCTTCATTGGTGCAGCGGGATGACGTGATGCCGCCTACCGAATCACGGCCATAGCGAGCCTGGATGTCGCGGATTCGGGTCGCGGCGTAGCGAAAGGCTTCATCCCAGCTGACCTCTTGCCAGGGGTCAGTGATGTTTTCGCGAATCATGGGCTTGAGCACACGGTCTTTGTGGGTGGCATACCCCCAGGCAAAGCGCCCTTTGACGCAGGCGTGACCGCGGTTGGCCTTGCCGTCTTTCCAGGGCACCATGCGCACGACTTCCTGCCCTTTTATGTCGGCCTTGAAGCCGCAACCGACGCCGCAGTAGGCACAGGTCGTAATGACGGAGTGCTCGGGTTGACCCATCATGATGACGGTTTTTTCCATCAGGGATGAGGTCGGACAGGCTTGAACGCAGGCACCACATGACACGCAGTCAGAATCAAGGAAGGTATCATTTTGACCGGCGGTGATGCGCGATTCAAAACCCTTGCGGTCAATGGTCAGGGCGAATGTGCCTTGTATATCTTCACAGGCCCTGACACAGCGGCTGCACACAATACATTTTGAGGGGTCGTAGGCAAAGTAGGGGTTGGACGTGTCGCTGGCATTGTTGAGGTGATTGGCGCCATCGAAGCCATAACGCACACCGCGCAGGCCCACCACGCCAGCCATGTCCTGCAGTTCACAGTCGCCATTGGCAGGACAAGTCAGGCAATCGAGCGGATGGTCAGAAATGTAAAGCTCCATAACGTTGCGTCGCAGGTCATGGAGCTTTTTGTTTTCTGTAGTGACGACCATGCCTTCTTCAACCGGTGTTGTGCATGACGCCGGGAAACCCCGTCGTCCCTCGATGTGTACAAGGCAGAGCCGGCATGAACCAAAGGCTTCCAGCGTATCGGTGGCGCAGAGTTTGGGGATGTTGATCCCCATCCCGGCGGCAGCGCGCATGACCGAGGTGCCTTCGGGTACCTGGCAGGGGTGACCATCGATGGTCAGGTTGACGAGTTGTGTGCTGACGCTGGCCGGCGTTCCCAGATCACGATCACGTTTTGCAATGGTTTCAAGCATGGCGGGCTCCGGTTCAGGCGTTATTCGGCAGGGGTTGAGTCAGGCCGAAATCTTCCGGGAAGTGCTCCAGGGCTGACAGGACCGGGTAGGGCGTCATACCCCCCAGCGCGCATAATGAGCCGGCGAGCATGGTATCGCACAGATCACGCAATAAATGGACCTGTTCGGTGCGTTCGGGGTTGGCACGGATTTTTTCAATGACTTCGGTGCCGCGAACCGCCCCGATACGACAAGGGGTGCATTTGCCACAAGACTCTGCGGCACAAAATTCCATGGCGTAATGCGCCATGTGTGCCATATTGACGGTGTCATCGAAGGCCACAATACCCCCGTGACCCACCATGGCATTGATGCCTGCATAGGCCTCGTAATCAAGCGGGGTATCCCACCGGGATTCGGGCAACCAGGCGCCCAGAGGCCCACCGACCTGCACGGCTTTCAGGGGTCGACCACTGGCGCTACCCCCACCGAAGTCAAACAGCAGTTCGCGCAACGTGACGCCAAAAGCACATTCGACCAGCCCGCCGTGCTTGAGATTACCCGCGAGCTGGAAAGGCAAGGTACCCCGTGAACGGCCCATGCCGAAATCACGATAGAACGCCGCGCCTTTGGCCAAAATGATGGGGACTGTGGCCAGCGACATCACGTTATTGATGACCGTGGGTTGGCCAAACAGGCCTTTGATGGCGGGCAGTGGCGGCTTTGCACGGACCAACCCGCGCTTGCCTTCGATGCTTTCCAGCATTGACGTTTCTTCGCCGCAAATATAGGCGCCGGCACCGATACGAACTTCAAGGTCGAAATGACGGCCACTGCCACCGATGTCGTGACCCAGCCAGCCAACTGCTCTGGCATTATCGATGGCGCTGTTCAGTGTGGTGGCCGCTTGCGGGTACTCAGACCGAAGATAGATGTAACCATAGGTGGCCCCTGTAGCCATGCCGGCGATGGTCATGCCTTCGATCAGGGTGTACG
>CAYTSJ010000261.1:0-3807 GCA_964440385.1 uncultured Pusillimonas sp.
GTCTTCCAGCGGAATATTCTGTTTTTCCAGCGCCAGGTGAAGCAGATATTCACCAGTACCACCTTTATTCACGGCTATTTTCTTGCCACGCAGGTCGGCCAGTGTCTTGATGTTGCTCTTGGCGGTTGCAATGATGCCTTGATCTTTGAAGTCGTTTTTTTCGACGGCAAATACCACCAGGTCTTTGTCTTTCGAGGTTGCCGTGATGAAAGATGTGCTGCTTCCGCTACCGAAATCAATGCTGCCGCCGCGCAGTGCCTCGGCCGTCGGGGCGTAGGCTGGGAAGTAAGATTTCCACTCGACGGTGCCACCGGCGTCTTTCACCGCCTTTTCGATGCCTCCGCTTTTATGGCCCAAAGTCAGGTAATTGAAGGCAAATAACGGGGCGATGCGAACGGTTTTGTCAGAAGAGGCTGCCATGCCGGAAAATGGCAGAATACTTGCCAGAATCAAGCTGGCAGTGCCGGCAAACAAGCGGCGACGGTTTTGCTGTTGAAGTTGGGTCAAATGTTTTATGGTGTTCTTGATCATGATGATTCCAGGTTTTGAATGGGTGCGTGTCGTGATGTGGCTTGGGGGTCAGGCGATGCTGGTTTCTGCTTCCTGGATGAACGCATTCGTCACGGTGTCTTTCATGTCCAGGGCAGAATGAATCAGCCCGAAACGGGTGAAAATATCGGCGTGTGCTTGTTGCTCTGTCAGGAAAGCGTCATCGGGCGCATGTACATCCCATGGCCTGGATTGCAATGCAGATAGCCATTGCCCGGCGGTGTTTCCGTTCAGGCCGTCCAGCAAACGTGCCGCGCCGGCCAGGTCGGCTGCGGTTTCGCGATCAGAGGCCTGTAGTGCTTTGACCAAGACTTCGACGGCCTCTGGATGCTTCTTCAAGGTGTCATGACGGGCCCAGTAAACAGACCGGTTTGAGAAATTTTCACCGGGGCGGGCCAGTACCGAAACATCAACGGCATTCCTGATTTGAGAATAAAGAGGATCCGTTGCCACAACCGCATCCAGCAGTCCGGCTTCGAACGCGTCTTTTGCAGTTGCCGGCAGCAGGTCGACGGCATTGACGTCTTGCCAGGCGATGCCGGCGGCATGAAGTTCTGCTGCCAGAAACTGGGTATGCCAGGAAATCGGCATCAAGGCGATGTTGCGCCCTTTGAGGTCTTGCAACGATTTGATATTGGCGTCGGCCCGGACCAGCAAACCGCCGTTTTCATGGCGCGGCCCCGACATGCCGAATACTGCGACGGCAAGGCCATCCGCCTTGGCCAGAATGGGTGGTGTTGCGCCAGTACCGGCAAGATCAAGCACACCAAGTTTCACAAGCGGGATGGTCTGGGCGCCGTTGCTGTAAACGAAGAATTCGAGTCCCTGGCTGCGCAGGGCTTTGACGTAGTCCGTACGGCGCGCCAGGATGGACAAGGACAGGTTCTGAGGGTGAGCGCCGATAATGATGGGCATGTGATCTTTCCTTTGCGAAATTTATTGTGATTCAGGTTCAGTGCAGGCCAGTGGTCTATCCTGTGTAGGCCACTCGCCAGGCCAGCAGTTTGTTTTCAAGTCGTCTGACCAGGTGGTCGGTGACCAGACCCAAGACGGCATACAGGCAGACGCAAACCAGCATGACGTCTGCACGGACAAACTGTCGCGCCGAGGTCAGCAAGAAACCAATTCCAGAGTTTGCGCCCATGGTTTCGGCAACGATCACGGCAATCCATCCCAAACCAAGTGCGAACCGCAGGCCAATCAAGATGCTGGGTAATGCTGCCGGCAACAAGATGCGGGTGGCAATCTGAAGGTGATTCATTCTGGCAATACGGGCCACTTCGACCAGTTTGATATCAACATTGCGAATACCTCCAAACGTGTTGATGTAGACCGGGACCAGGACGCCGAGGGCAACTAAAACTATTTTTGGCGTCTCATCGATACCAAACCAGAGAATCAGCAGCGGGACCAGCGCAGTGAAAGGCACGGTACGCAGCATTTGCATGGGTTTGTCGACAATGTCTTCCCCCAAGGCAGAGAAACCTGCGAAGAGTCCCAGTGCCAGACCCAGTGCGATGCCGATGGCAGCGCCAATGACTACGCGCATCAGGCTGGTTGCCACGGCATCCAGCAAGGTGCCGTCCATGATTAGATTCCAGGCCGTAATCGCAATTTGATCGGGCCCTGGAAATGACCGGTTGTTGAGGATGTCAGTGGCTGTCAGGGCATACCAGGTCAGCACCAGCAGCAGGCTGGATGCCCAGGGTCGGCATTGCCGTAATGAGACCGGAAACCTTGGCCCTATGCGGCGCTGCCGTGCAACGCCAGTGGCAAAACTGTTTGATAGCGTGGTTTCAGATTTGTGCATGAGCTTTCCTTGTTCCGGCCCGCGTTCAAATGCGCGCCGGGGTTTGACATCGCTGGCGCCGTTTGTCAGGCGGCCTTGTTCTTCAGGTGCCAGGCGCCCGTTGCATTCAGCCAGGCGTCCTGTGTTTCTTCCGAAACCTGCTGCCGACCCTGAATGGGTAACAGTGGCAGTAACAGGTCTGATACGCGGTAGGCTTCTTCAAGCAGGGGGTAACCCGACAAGATAAAGGTGTCGAAGCCTGCGTTTTTGTATTCCTGCAGTCGGGCCGCGACGGTTTCAGGGTCTCCGACCAATGCCGTGCCTGGACCACCGCGCACCAGACCCAAACCTGCCCAAAGGTCGGGAGCAATTTCCAGATCTTTGGCCGTGGTCACAGGTGTGTTGTCAAACAGGGCTGTCATACGGGCTTGTCCGACCGAGTCAGAGCTGCGTTGACGGGCCAGGTTGATATCGATAGCGGATTTGTCCATTTTGCTGAATAGCCATTCGGCGGCCTGCCAGGCTTCTTCTTTGGTTTCCCGAACGATCACGTTCAGCCGGATACCAAATTTGAGTGTTCGCCCTTCCAGTTTTGCCAGCGCACGGAGTTTTTCCACTTTTTCTTTGGCCTTTTCGACCGGCTCACCCCAAGTCAGATACGTGTCAACCTGGCGCGCGGCCACTTTCAGGGCGGGCTCGGAAGATCCCCCGAAAAAGAGCTCGGGGTAGGGGCGCTGGACCGGGGGAAGGTTCAGTTTGGCGTTTTCCAGGCTGAAGTATTTGCCTTTGTACGTCACTGTTTCCCCCTGCATCAGGCGACGCCAGATGCTCCAGTATTCGTCGGTCAGGGCGTAGCGTTCGTCATGATCCAGGTAGATGCCGTGTGGTGGAAGCTGGTGCTGCTCTCCGGTGATGACATTCAGAATTAGGCGTCCCTTTGAAAACTGGTCGAAGGTTGCGGCTTGTTGTGCCAGCATCAGCGGCGTCGTCAGTCCGGGATGTACCGCAATGATGAATTTCAGTTTTTCCGAGAACGGGATCAGTGACGCGGCAGTCACCCAGGCGTCATGTGCGCCGCCTGTTGTTGCAAATAGCGCACCGGTAAAGCCGAGGGTATCCACAGCGCGAGTCAGTTGTTGCAGGTAGGGATAATCGACGACGCGGCTACCTTTTGGGTGCCATGGATAGGGGCCGTCTGAGGGCACGATATACCAGAAAACATTCATATTGATGGAACTCCGCTTGTGTATTTGGTTATAAATTCAATAAATATCTATTTGGTTATATAGATATTTTTTATTTGAAAGTTAAATGAAAATGAACCTGAAAATTGATTTTTTAGAACCAATTTAGTGTGAATAAATCTTAAGTCAGCACGAGCGGTTATCTGAAATACTGTTTTCAAATTTGAAAATTCATAAAAAAGATATAGTCTTGAGGGCGCAAATGAACAAAGGCCGCATCCATGG
>CAYTSJ010000262.1:0-3806 GCA_964440385.1 uncultured Pusillimonas sp.
TTTCCGGGGATGGTGACGCATTACCGTTCAGATGCCCCACAACAAGATTTGTCTACCATTCAGTTGCAGGGTGCCAGCTATGGGGCCGATTACGGGGGTGATGCTACGCAGAGCGATGATGATGCGGCATCAGCCTTCAAGTAATTTTTTGTGATTCTGGTTTTCTTGAAATAAGGTTTACATGTGATGTTGCAGTATAGAACCCGGGTAAAAGTGTGTGGTTTGACGCGCATTGATGACGTTGACGCCACAGTGCGTGCCGGAGCGGACGCCATTGGCTTGGTGTTTTATCCTAAAAGCAGCCGTTACGTTTCCCCTGAGCAGGCCCTTGAATTGAGGCGCGCAGTGCCTGCTTTTGTTGATGTTGTTGCCCTGTTTGTTAATGCGACCCGGCAAGATGTTCAGCACGTTATTGATGTTGTTCAGCCCGACATTTTGCAGTTTCATGGTGATGAATCGCCCGAGGAATGCGCGCAGTTTGGTCGGCGCTTCATGAGGGCGTTTCGTGTCGGTGCGCCCGGGCTTGAAACGGCGGATCAGGTGACTCAAGCCTGCAGCGCGTTCAGTCAGGCCTCGGCATGGCTGTTCGACAGTTACAGCGCAGGTTATGGTGGCAGCGGGCGCAGTTTCGACTTTGCGTTGCTTGATACAGTTCGTTCACGCGCTGACTCCCGTCCGGTTGTGGTGGCCGGTGGGTTGAACCCGCACACTGTGGCCGAGGCGATGGCTCAGATCAAACCCTATGCGGTCGATGTGAGCAGCGGGGTTGAAGCGGCGCCGGGTATCAAATCGGCCGAGCGCGTGGCGCAGTTTATTAGTACCGTGAGTGACGCTGATTCAAGGTTGCGGGGTTTGGCGCGAGCGGGTTAACTCAGGTTTTTTCAGTGCTCATCTGCACCAGGCACAGGTCCATAACTTTTGCTGACGAAAGTGACTTCATCAATGCCCTGACGCTGGTTGATCACCAGCGTCAGGGTGAAAAAAAAGTTGCACATCATGTTGCATAGTCTGGGTAAGACCATGGGCACGCTCTTGCCTTCTTCTTCAACACGAACCATCAGGCGTATGGCTTTCTTGGCTGCAGATCGCGCCAGATGAAGTTGCTGTATCGGGTCAGTACCACGCGGCAGTACAAACCCTTTGATCCGCTCGGCGACTTCCTGTTTGTAATGGTTCAGGCGTGACTGCAGCCACACGATATCTTCTTCGCTGACGGCCAGCCGCCCGCGAATTGAACCATTGATGTGAAAGGCCAACGGTTGCAGACGATCCAGGTCGGCCGCGATGTCTGGCATGTTTGCAGGGGTGTGTGACCACGCCGCACCGATATGGCCACACAACTCATCGGTCACGACTTCATAATCACACAGCACCGATGTTTCGTAGATAAACGGGTAACACAGTTCGTCGAGATTGCGGCCAGGTTTCATGAGGTGGTGTTCTGGAATCGGGTTGAAATGACAGGTGGGGTTGTATTCAGGTCGACGTGCACAGAGACCCTGAATACGCGACTGAGCAAGGGTTCGGTCAGCACCTGCGCGGGTGTGCCGATGGCTTGAGGTGTCCCTTTATCAAGCAAGATCAAACGATCGCAATACTGTGCCGCCAGTGCCAGATCGTGGATCGCCATGATGACCAGATGCCCGGCATTGGCATAGGCCCGGATGCAATCCATGACGGCGCGCTGGTAATACAGGTCAAGGCTGGCCGTGGGCTCATCGGCGATCAGCAGCCGCGGTTGCCCGGCCAATACCCGAGCCAGCCAGACGCGCGCTTGTTCACCCCCGGATATCCGGTCAACGCGTTGCTTTCTGAAGGTGTCTACGCCGGTGGCTGACATGGCGGCCTGGATGGCCGTTTTATCCTGGTCGCCCCAGGGCAATCGACCCAAAGCAACTACATCTTCAACAGACAGTGGCCAGGCGCTTTCGGTGCTTTGGGGCAGCAGACTGATACGTCGCGCGCGCTCACGGGCAAGCATTGAACCAAGCGGCTGACCCTCGAAATCATAATGCCCCGTGAAGGGTAATAGCCCGGCCAGGCTGTGCAACAGCGTGGATTTGCCGGCACCGTTGGGGCCAATGACACCTACGACTTGGCCAGCGTCCCCGGTAAAGCTGATCTTTTCCAGACGAGGGGGCAGGGCCATACCTTGAATCTCGATCAAAGCCATTGTTTGCGCTCCTTCCAGATTAGCCAGAACAGCAAAGGGGCGCCAATCAGTGCGGTCAGTACTCCCAGCTTCAATTCTCGACCCGGGGGAAGTAGCCTGACGACGATGTCTGCGGCACACACCAAGGCGGCCCCCATCAATGCGGACGGAACCAGCAGACTGTCAGGGCGGTAGCCCACAAAGGGTCGCACCAGATGCGGCACAATCAGACCGACAAAACCGATATTACCGGCGACGGCGACCGAACTGCCGACCAGCAAGGCTGCGCCCAAAATGACGCGTCGGCTGCTGCGGGCAAAATCAAGTCCAAGACTATGCGCGACCTGCTCACCAAGACTCAGGGCGGCCAACAGTTGTCGTTGTCGCCAGATCAACAGGCCACCGAGCAGCAGGGCGGGCAACAGCAGGGTCAGGTGGTCCAGGCCACGATCGGAGACTGACCCAAGCAACCAGAACACCAGTTCCTGCATGGCGTAGGGGTTGGGTGCGAAGTTCAGGACGGCAGCCAGTGATGCACCTGTGACGGTTGAAATTGCCAGTCCCGCCAGAATGACGGTTGCCGCGTGGGCTGAACCGGCCAGCCAAAGCATTAATGACAAGGCTAACCCGGCACCGATCAAACCGGCCACGGCTGGGGCTAGCCCGCCCAGTTGCGGCAGCAGTCCAAAATAAAAGACGCTGGCCGCGCCCAGCGCAGCCCCCTGACTGGCCCCTGTGATTCCGGGGTCGGCCAGCGGGTTACGTAACAAGCCTTGCAAGGCGGCGCCGCTTAAGCCCAGCGCTGCACCCACCGCCAGTGCCAGTGCGGTACGGGGCAGGCGGATGTCACCGATGATCATGGCTTGTGGAGAGGTGGTGCCGATGATCCAGTCACGCAGGCCACCCATAACGTCGACGGGTGTCGAGCCAATCGTTAGAGATAACGCAGCCGTGGCCAGCATGATCAAAAGGCTGATAACGATGATCATGATGACAAGGGTTTTAAGAGCAACGGCGAGTTTTCAACTGCACTCATGAGCATGTTTTCGTAATTTCCATGTTTTTTTATCAGTTCAGAGCAGGTTGGTTCAGGTGATTTGTTCATGGTGATCAGCCCTCGAAGAACTGGCATGTGCTGGATCATGGTTGTATGGATGGGTTGAATACTATCGCAGCCATGCGCGCAGGTCGTTGATCAGGTCCCATGTCCACGGGCCCGGGCATTGCCATCGCCAGTAATCGGTAGTCAGCCAGCGGTCGGGCGGCAGACTGTGACGCAGGGCAGGGTGTTCAGAGAACCTGTTGGCCAGCGCGTTCCCCGATGTAGATGACCACAGCACCGCGTCGGGCGGTTCAGTCACCATACGTTCAAGATCCAGTTGCTGGTAGCCGGGGGCTTGCAGGTAATTGTGCCAGCCCGCGCGCGTTAGCACATCGTGTTCGAAGGTGTTCGTGCCGGTGCCAACACCGTTGGCACCCAGCAGCAGCAAGCGCGGTTTGAACTGGCTTGATTTGTGTTCAAGGGCGATAGTGGTGTCTTGATGATTGCGGGCTGGGTTGTTATCAGCGGCTGTGCTGTTCAAGCTGTTGCGGCTGTTGATTTCATTCTGGAGATCGTTCACATGATTACTGTTGCTCTTTTCTTGCGCAGAGT
>CAYTSJ010000263.1:0-3801 GCA_964440385.1 uncultured Pusillimonas sp.
TGTTTGGCGGTAAAGGTTACCCCGTAAAATTAACTTTGCCCGGGAGTTTGTTAAAGTCTGTAAAAGAAAATACTGCCCTGTTGCAAGATATCCAAGACGTTAATCTTTCCTACCTCATGTTGGCTCAACGTCTTTTGCGCGAGAATCTGTCAGCAGGAATGTTCAGGTTAGGCATAACCGAAGATGTTGCCGATATTCTTCTTGAGCTCTCGCCAGCTCAGTTGGTTCGTTTGGCCAGTTCCACCTCATTGATCTGCGGTTTCCGCCTCGACGATTACAACTTGTTGTCAACGCTAACCCGAGACGTACTCGACGGCGTTCTGCAACAAGCGCACACTACTATTTTGCTTTCCAATCGTTTGGCTCAGCCTTCCTGAGTCTGTTAAACGGGTTCATTGTGCAAAAAAGTGTCGCCAAAGAGGCCGAAGAGATCATTCTGGCTTCAGAAATGATCGAGCTGGGCGCTCGTCTGCAGGTTTTACAGGCTGAAACCAGCCTCAGTTACGATCGTCTGGCAAGGCTTTACCGCGAGATTAAAGGCGCTTCACCTCCCAAAGGGATGCTGCCTTTCTCGGTAGACTGGTTCATGACGTGGCTACCTAACATTCATGCCAGTCTGTTTTACAACATCTACTCTTTTTTAGATCGCCACACGCCTGCAAAAAAAAGTCGGGCGCTGGTAGAGGCCTACAAGCTTTATATCGAGCAATCTTCGGCAGGGCGGTTGCCAGGTGACAACGCCGAACCTTTGTTGACCTTTACGCGGGCCTGGATGCTAGTGCGTTTTTTTGATAGTGGCATGCTCCAGATGTCTCAATGCGTTAAATGCCATGGTTTGTTTGTTGCCCATGCCCATGATCCCCAGCAAGAATTCGTGTGCGCCATATGCAAGCCTCCGCCCAGGGCGGGTAAGCCAAGGCGCCAAGGCAGCGCGAAAAAAAAGAGTCTGACTGCCGATGCGCAAAGCGCTTTTGCCCGATAATCCTGAAGCTGCCAAGACATTTCAAACTGCGTTATGCTAGCGCCGGGTTTTAATTTCGAAATATTCAGCAGTCTGTTGGTTCGTTTTTCTTCGGTAGTGTCATTTTTCCTGCTGACCAAAGTTTAAAAACAAGGGTTCGTTCGTGCTGATCATTATTGGTTTTGTTGTCGTCAACGTATGTGTTTTCGGTGCCTATGTTGCCATGGGCGGTCACATGGGGGCGCTGTTTCAACCGCTCGAGCTGGTGCTGATTGGTGGTGCGGCCGTTGGTGCCTACATGGCAGCCAACACAGGGAACTCCATTAAGGCGTTGCTTAAAGCCATACCGGCTGTGCTTAAAAAAGACCCCTACGACAAAGCAATGTACATGGAGCTAATGGCCCTGATGTTTGCCTTGCTTAACAAGGCACGTCGCGATGGTCTTATGACCATTGAATCAGACATCGAAGAACCTGAAAAAAGTGCGGTTTTCGCCGAGTACCCACGAATTCTCAAAGATCACCATATTATTGATTTCATCTCCGACTACATGCGCCTCATGATCAGCGGCAACATGAGTCCTTTTGAAATCGAAACGCTCATGGATCAAGAGCTGGATACCCATCACCATGAAGCCAGCGGTCCTGCACGTGCAGTCCAGGTGGTTGCCGACGGCATGCCGGCCTTCGGTATCGTTGCAGCGGTTCTTGGTGTTGTTAAAGCGCTGGCAGCGGTTGATCAACCGCCTGCTATCTTGGCTGACCTGATCTCCAAAGCGATGGTAGGTACATTCCTGGGTATTTTTCTTGCGTATGGTTTCATCGCGCCATTAGCTTCAGCCCTCGAGCGCCGCAACGAAACGTCTCACAAGGTGCTTGAGTGCGTCAAAGTAACGTTGCTGGCCTACATGAACGGGTATCCCCCGCAGTTGTCTGTCGAGTTTGGTCGTAAAGTGTTGTACTCAACCGAGCGTCCTTCCTTTGCCGAGCTCGAAGAGCATGTTCGTTCTGCAGGCAAAGCTTCCAAAAAAGCGTGATCAAGGCGATTCATGAGTAACTCAGACGCGCCACGTATTGTTGTTCGACGCAAAAAAGGTGGTCATGGCGGCCACCATGGCGGGGCATGGAAAATCGCTTACGCTGATTTCGTTACCGCCATGATGGCTTTCTTTTTGGTCATGTGGCTTCTGTCCTTGGTGCCCAAAGAAGGCTTGGGTGCAATTGCAGATTATTTCAAGCAGCCGCTCATCGAGGCGATAGCGGGCAGCAAGGGCATGAACGAAGACAAATCGCTCATTCCTGGCAAGGCGCCCAGCCTGATCCCCAATGTCACCCCAATGCCGGTAAAGCCAAAGCCACTCGATGACAATGCCGAGCTCGACGATAAAGACACGCGTCGGCTTGAAGATTTGCGCGGTGAGCTCGAAGAGTTGATCAACACCGAACCGGTGCTGCGCCAGTTCCGCCCGCAAATGATTCTTGATATGACCTCTGAGGGCCTGAGAATCCAGATTGTTGACCAGCAAAACAGGCCCATGTTCCAGACAGGAAGTGCAGTCGTGCAGCCCTATATGCGTACTATCTTGCGCGAGCTGGGGCCGTTGTTCAACAAGCTGCCTAACTCGTTGACAATTTCCGGCCATACAGATGCGACACAATATGCCAGGGGCCAGCGTGCCTACAGTAACTGGGAGCTCTCGGCCGATCGCGCTAATGCTGCGCGCCAGGAACTTATGGCTGGCGGCATGTCCGAAAACAAGGTCAAGCGCGTTCTGGGTCTTTCCTCCACGATCAGTCTCGTTAAAGATGACCCGCTGGCGGCTGTGAACCGTCGTATTAGTCTGGTTGTATTGAATGCCCGTACTGAGCGTCGTATGGATCTTGAAAGCTCTACCCAAGAGTTTGAAGTGGATGCGCAAGGCAATGTGCGTATGCTGGTGGAAACCGGCGTTAATAACAACGCAAATGATCAAAATTTACCAGACAATGGCCAGGCTACAACCCCGGCAGCCAATCCGGTTTCCGGCAGGTAGTTGACGAACCCATTACAATAAAATGCTGATAATCAGGCACAACCAGAAGGAACGAAAATGAGCGAAGGGGTAGACCTAAGCCAGTTTTACGATATGTTTTTCGATGAGGCCGATGAGCTGCTGGCCGACATGGAGCAGACGTTGCTTCAGCTGGATATTGACCAGCCTGATATCGATCAACTGAACGCTATTTTCAGGGCGGCACATTCCATTAAAGGTGGGGCGGGTACGTTCGGTTGTTTCACCGAGTTGGCAGAAACAACCCATTTGCTTGAAAACTTACTGGACGCGCTGCGTAACAACGAAATACGCTTGCGCAAAGATATGGTCGATCTCTTTCTAGAAACCAAAGACGTGTTATCAGATCAAGTTGCTGCCTACCGTAACAGCGAACAGCCCAATGCGGGTACTTACGAACGAATTTGCGAACAGTTGCGCCAGTTGGCGCTGCAGGAAAAGGCGAATTCAGGGGCAGCTCCGACGGCGTCAGCCCCCGCTGCGGCTGCTGCAGCTCCTGCGCCAGAAACCCTTGCAGCCCCGGTTGCTGCCAATGCCGCTGAAACCGAATCTCAGGATTTTGTGGCTGACGGCTCCCCCTTGCATGTCAGTCTCACCGATCTGGACGAAAAAGACGCTCAGGTGCTTTTGACTGAAATGGCGCTCATGGGCGATATATTGCATGAGGTCAAGGGCACTAACACCCTCGACCTCTGGATCGATACCACCGAATCGCCAAAAGATATTGAAGCGGTGTGTTGTTTTGTTGTAGACGGTAAGCAGGTTAGTGTTAGACCCGAGCCGGTGCCTG
>CAYTSJ010000264.1:0-3770 GCA_964440385.1 uncultured Pusillimonas sp.
AGGCCGCCTTCAGCGGCGGCCAGCCGTCGAAGCCGAAGTGCTGCGCGAAGCGCAGAGCCGCACAGACCTGCGGGGCTTCATGAAAGCCCTCGAAGACAAAATCCACCAAGGCAAACCCGCGGTGATTGCCGAGATCAAAAAAGCGTCGCCGTCAAAAGGCGTCATTCGCGAGCATTTCAACCCGGCTGAAATCGCAACATCGTATGCTGCGCATGGGGCGGCATGCCTGTCAGTCCTGACCGACGTCCAGTTTTTTCAAGGGTCTTACGACTACCTTCGCCAGGCCCGTGCGGCCTGCGCCCTGCCGGTATTGCGCAAAGATTTCATGATCGACCCCTACCAGATCGCGCACGCCCGTGCGATCGGGGCCGACTGCATATTGCTGATTGTCGCGGCACTCAGCCCTGGCCAGCTGAACGAAATGGAAGCGCTGGCCATGGAGTTGGGGATGGATGTCCTGGTCGAAGTCCACGACAGGGACGATCTCGAGATTGCGCTGCAAATGAAAACACGGCTTTTGGGCATCAACAACCGAAACCTGCGCACGTTCGAAATATCGTTGCAAAACACCATTGACATGTTGCCCCTGGTCCCTGAAGACAAGCTGGTCGTGACGGAAAGCGCCATCTTGACGCGTGAAGATGTTGATCTGATGCGGTCGCACAACGTCAACGCCTTTCTGGTCGGCGAACGTTTCATGCGCGCCGACGATCCGGGTCTGGCATTAAAAGAATTGTTTTACTAATGAGCTACGCCAGCACGTGCCCCTTGTGCACCCGGGACCCTGCCCGTGAAATATGGCACGATGACCAGTTGCGGGTCATTGACGCCAACGAGCCAGAGTTCCCGGGCTTCACGCGCGTTATATGGCACGCGCACATTCGCGAAATGACGGATCTTTCAACGGATGATCGACTTCATTTGATGGAGATTATCTGGACGGTCGAACGTGTGATGCGCGAACTGCTGGAGCCCGTAAAAATCAATCTGGCTCAATTTGGCAACATGGTTCCCCACCTGCACTGGCATATCATTCCGCGCTGGGCCGTTGACAGCCGCTTTCCTGATGCCATTTGGGCTGCCGCAAAAAAACGCACTGATGAAGAAGTACGGTTATGGACGCAATGCCATCGCCAGGCGGTTGCAGCCGTTCCGGCCTATCACGAAGCGCTGAAGCAAGCGCTGGATCATGCTGCCACTTAACGCTTACCAAGGCCCACTGTCAAAGCGCCTGAATTCTCTTTCACCTGATTGGCAGGCCGTGCTGCACACACCTGCCGTTCAAGAGGCTTTGAGCGGCCTGGACTCTTTTCTGGCTCAACGTTTAGCCCAGGGCGCAACGATCTTTCCTGCATCCCCGTTTCGTGCACTTCAAGGGCTGGCACCTGAAAAAGTTCATGTTGTCATTCTTGGCCAGGACCCGTACCATGGACCAGGTCAGGCACAGGGACTCGCCTTCAGCGTGCCTGACCACTGTCCATGCCCCCCGAGCTTGCGCAACATCTTCACCGAACTCAAGCGTGAGTTTCCGGAACAGATGACTGTTCAATCACATGACCTGACGCGATGGGCTGAACAAGGTGTTTTGCTGTTGAACACAGTACTGACCGTTGAAGAAGGTAAGCCGGCATCCCATGCCCGACAAGGCTGGGAAATCGTGACCGACGCGCTGATTCAACACATTGCCAGCCGCCCTCAACCCAAAGTGTTCATGCTTTGGGGCAATCATGCACAACAAAAGAGAGGCTTGATCGCGCCAGACGACAATACGCTGGTTCTTTGTGCGAATCACCCCTCACCGCTCTCTGCAAGACGGCCACCAACACCGTTTATTGGCTGTGACCACTTCATTGAAGCTAACCGGTGGTTAAAGACTCGCAGCAACAACGGCATTGCATGGCTTTAACTCATTCATGTGTCGTTTACGTGACAATTCAAGCGTCGATTACGGTGCAGTTACAAATTAGTACTTTCCCTAATTTCGGTCCGCAGATATACTCTCGGCACTGCATTAATAATGCGTCGACATTTTTATACAGCCCTTGTTGCTGTGTGCCAGCAGTTGACTGATTCTTCAGCACCCATGTCGAACGCCATCGCTCCCTGACCCCCAAGCCTTTCCGCTGTGGTTCATCACTGAACCTGCTGCATTCCAGGTTGATTGGTCGGCACGATGCTTTCAATCAACCGGCCATCGGGCATTACATACAGCCCTGGCCAGTGCATGCCGTTTATTACGGCAAAGGAATACGCATGTCTTTTGAGAACCTGGGTCTCGTCCCTACCCTATTGTCTGCCGTCAGCAAAGCGGGCTTCAGTGCCCCTACGGCTGTGCAGGCCGCTGCCATCCCTCAAGCCCTTGCAGGTCATGACTTGATGGTTTCGGCACAAACCGGCAGTGGCAAAACCGCAGCCTTCATGTTGCCTGCGCTGAATCGTGTGGCGCAAATGCCTGCAAATAAAGGCTCCGGCGTTCAAGTGCTGGTACTGACACCGACTCGTGAACTGGCGATGCAAGTGGCTGATGCCACGAAAATGTACGGGGCGCACATCAAAGATTTGCGCACAGCGGTTGTCGTTGGTGGCATGCCTTATGTCGCCCAATTGAAAGCGCTGTCACGTCGCGTTGACGTTCTGGTTGCAACACCGGGCCGTCTGATCGATCACTTGCAAGCTCGCCGTGTTGACCTTTCAACAGTTCACACGCTGGTGCTTGACGAAGCCGACCGCATGCTGGACATGGGCTTAATTGAAGATATCGAAACCATTGTGGCCAGCACACCCGCCGCGCGCCAGACCCTGCTGTTCTCGGCAACACTTGACGGTTCGATTGCCCGCCTGGCCGGTCAAATGATGCGTGACCCACAACGTATTGACGTTTCAGGCCACAAAGAAAAACACAGCAATATTACCCAAAGCCTGCTTTACGCAGATGACCACAACCACAAAATGCGCTTGCTGGACCACCTGCTGCGTGACTCCAGCCTTGATCAAGCCATTGTTTTCACCGCCACCAAGCGTGGCGCTGACGACCTGGCCGACCGCCTGTCAGAGCAAGGTTTCACAGCAGCAGCGTTGCATGGTGACATGAACCAGCGCCAGCGCACCCGGACTCTGGGCATGCTGCAGAACCGCAAACTGCGCATTCTGGTCGCAACTGACGTCGCCGCACGTGGCATTGACGTCCAAGGCATCAGTCACGCCATCAACTACGACTTGCCCATGCAACCTGAAGACTACACGCACCGCATCGGTCGTACCGGTCGTGCAGGTAACAATGGTCTGGCATTCACGCTGGCGACCCATTCAGAGCGCCACAAAATCCGTCGCATCGAGCATTTCATTGGTCAACCCATCCCTTCGGAAGTGATCGAGGGTCTTGAGCCCAAGAAAACCGTTCGCCCCACCTATACCGATCGCAAGCCTGGCGGCAAAAAGCCCTACGGCGCGCGCGGCGGTTTCAGTGGCGGTGGCAAGCCAGGCTACGCCGGCAAATCAGACGACCGTTTCGGCGATCGTCCTTCCTACGGCAAACCGGAAGGGCGCTTTGGTGACAAGCCTTCTTTTGGCAAGTCTGAAGGTCGTTTCGGCGACAAACCTTCCTTCAGCAAAGGTGAAGGTCGTTTCGGTGACAAACCTTCTTTCAGCAAAGGGGACGACCGTTTCGGCGACCGCCCTTCGCACGGCAAGCCCGCAGGGCGCTTTGGTGACAAGCCCTCCTTTAGCAAAGGTGAAGGCCGTTTTGGTGACAAACCTTCCTTTGGCAAGCC
>CAYTSJ010000265.1:0-3769 GCA_964440385.1 uncultured Pusillimonas sp.
TTTTGCACAAGCATGTGCCCCAGTATGAAGTCTGGGCGTTTGGCTCCCGTGCCACATGGAAAGCCAAGGAATACTCTGACCTTGATTTGGCGATCATTACGGATCGCCCGTTGTCGTTGGATGTGAGCGCCAGCCTGAGTGATGATTTTTCCGAATCCGACTTGCCTTGGCGGGTGGATGTGGTGGATTGGGCAACGACCAGCGAGGCGTTCAGGAAAATTATGGAGCGGGATAAGGTGGTGATTCAGGAGAGAAAGAGGAGTTTGGGTATGGGTACTACTAAAGCTCCGATCAGCCATAAACCTAGTTGGACGGTCTTTACGCTCGCCGAAATCACTATCAAGATTGGATCCGGCGCAACTCCCAAGGGCGGGGCAGAGAGCTACTTGCCTAATCGCACAAACTTCGCACTTGTACGAAGCCAGAACGTGTTCGACCGATATTTCGATCATGCTGGCCTTGCTTTCATTTCTGACGAACAGGCACATGGCCTTCGTGGGGTTGTGCTTCAACCTAACGACATCCTTCTAAATATCACTGGCGACGGCATCACATTTGGGCGAGCTTGCAAAGTCCCGAATGACGTTCTTCCCGCCTGCGTCAATCAGCATGTTTCAATTATTCGGATTGATCCGAAGCGCGCTGATCCTGGATACGTGCTTTCGTTTCTTACGCATCCTGATGTCAAGGCCTACATTGAGTCTTTCAATGCCGGAGGGTCTCGGCGCGCGATTACGAAAGGCCACATCGAAGCATTCCGGCTGCCATTGCCTCCTTTCGAAGAACAACGCGCCATTGCCCACATTCTAGGCACGCTGGACGACAAGATCGAACTCAACCGCAAACAGAACGAAACGCTGGAGGCGATGGCCCGCGCCTTGTTCAAGGCGTGGTTCGTGGACTTCGAGCCGGTGCGTGCCAAAATGGAAGGCCGCTGGCAACGCGGGCAGTCGCTACCCGGCTTGCCCGCTGATCTCTTCGACCTTTTCCCCGACCGACTCGTCGAATCGGAGTTGGGGGAGATTCCGGAGGGGTGGGATGTTTCAACTTTAGGCGCGGTTTGCACCTACCTCAATCGAGGCATATCCCCCAAATACATTGATCAGGGTGGAGTCTTGGTGCTGAACCAAAAATGCATTCGAGACTTTTCAATTGATTTTTCCAAGGCTAGGCGGCACGACGTAGCACAAAAGAAAATTGATGGCCGTGCTTTGGAGTTGGGAGATGTAGTGGTCAACTCCACTGGAGTTGGCACTTTGGGTCGTGTGGCGCAAGTGCGCCGCCTTGCAGAGACCACCATCGTGGATTCACATGTCACAGTGGTTCGGTCTGGGCCCAGCATTAATCCCATGTATTTGGGTGGTTTCATGAATATGAAACAGCCCGAAATTGAAGCAATGGGCGAGGGATCGACCGGGCAAACAGAGCTTTCACGCACAAAGCTAGGTGAACTGAAAATTCTGCTTCCAACGGATGGGGTATTGGATCATTTCTCCAAGCACAAAAAGACACTTGCTGACGGCATTACAGCAAATCAGGAGGGTTCAGAATCCCTCTCTCAATTGCGCGACACCCTGCTGCCCAAGTTGATCTCCGGCGAGCTCCGCGTGCCGGATGCCGAGGCTTTTCTCGGGGAGCACGGGCTGTGAGTAA
The DNA here is from genome assembly GCA_964440385.1 of uncultured Pusillimonas sp. GTDB lineage: Bacteria > Pseudomonadota > Gammaproteobacteria > Burkholderiales > Burkholderiaceae_B > Neopusillimonas. The sequence continues at coordinate 1,654 of CAYTSJ010000265.1, forward strand.
CGAACGCTACCCGCAAAATTTGGCCGTTTCGCTGCAGGACTTTGAGACGTCAGGTTGGAAAGAAGCAATTGCTCAGGCCATCCGAGAAGGCTATCCGGCGGTGTGGCAGGCGTTGTCGGCTGCTGCACGCAGTGCTATCGAGCAAGGCCGGGTCGAGCACGGCAAGGTCTTATGGTTGCTTGCCGATGCCTGCTCGATGATGCTTTTGCCGTCGAGTCCGAACGAACCCTTCAAGCCCTTTGCTGTTTTCCATGATCGCCGGTCGGTCATACCGGATGACCTGCTCGATACCGATATCACATTCTTTGCCGAAGTCGTCGATGCTGTTGACGAAAACTGGCTACAGGCACGGCTCAGCGATTTGCTTTGGTTGAAAAGCAAGCCTCGTAACACTGCATTCGCTCTGAAAGCCATCGATGCCTACAGCTGCCTTCCGCTCGATACTGATACTTGGATACAAGGAAGCCGCGAATGCTGGCAGCGCGCCATCAGTCTGGCACGGATGCTCAAAGGAGGGGCCGGAGATAGGCTTCAGCAAATGGAGGCGACCATCGTCACAGCGTTTGACGCAGCCAAGCGAGACGACGGTTTCCTCGGACTGTGGTTAGCCGACCTTCTGAAATCGAATGGTTTGGGGCGAGCGCACCGAGCCAATGTGGCGAGGAAGCTAGAAGCGCTGGCCCGAGAATTTGATGGTGAAGGTGATCTGCACAGAGCGCGGGAATATTTTTCCGCGGCTGCCGAATGGTTTCGGGCTATTCCTGACGAGGTTAAAGCGGCAGAAATGACGGTGACGGTCGCCGAAGGCTGGGTCAAAGAAGCTGTTGCGCGAACCGCATCAGAGAGCCCCATCTACATGGTGGCTGTGAGCTTTTATGAAAATGCCATCCAGACGTACCGTACGGTTCCGAGAGCAGAGCGCTCTACGCATCGGGTCTATGAACGGATCGCTGAGTTGCGCACTCACCTGAACGATTCTGGGGAGCGAGCTTTCGGGGAGATGAGGCTTATTCAAACGCCCAGCGTGGATATTACTCAGCTCATCGAGAACGCTAGGAAGTCCGTCACCGGAAAATCGGCGCAACAAGCGTTGCTTGCTTTTGCGAACCTGCATCGCGGAGCCAATGCAGAAGAACTTCGAGACAATGCGCTAAAAAGGATGCGTCAGTACCCCTTGCAATCGCTTTTTGCCGCCACAGTGATGAGCCGTGATGGCCGGGTAATTGCAAAGCGACCAGCGATGAGCTTAGGTGCAGAGCCGACGGCGGACGACGAAATTGCGATCCGCACCGAGATGATTCGTGACTACGGCATCCTGATCAGCATTGTGGTGCAAGGTAACATTTGGCCAGCGCTGGAAGTGCTGCTGCTCGAACATCGGTTGCGAGAGGTCGATTTCATTGGATTGGCAAGAAATTCACCCATCGTGCCCAAAGATCGGGCCGGCCTTTTCGGCAAAGCACTGTTTGCCGGTTATGAGCGTGATTTTGTGACCGCGCTGCATTTACTGATTCCACAGATTGAGCACTTGGTGCGCGTGCATCTCAAGCAGGCAGGAGCCCAGACCACGAACATCAACAAGGACGGCATCCAGAATGAAAACGGGATGAGTACCTTACTGGAATTGCCAGATGCTGTGCAGGTGTTCGGCAAAGATCTCGCTTTTGAACTGAGCTCGTTGTTCTGTGATGCCTTCGGCCCAAATTTGCGCAACGAGTTGGCTCATGGACTGCTTGACGAAGTTGGATGCAACACACCCTTCGCGATCTATGCGTGGTGGTTGGCATTGCGGCTCACTTTCAATACATGGTGGAATTCCGCGAACCCTGCCGCTGGACAGCCGGAAGTCAATGACGAGCAGGCTCCCACTGCAGAGCACGTCGAATAATAAGGAGAACCGTAATGGCGTTTCTGTCGGAGGCTGCCGTAGAGCTGGCATTACTGGATCAATTGCAAGGGCTAGGTTACAGCATCGAACACGAAGAAGACATTGACCACGATGGGCTGCAGCCGGAGTGCGTTCTATGAAACCTGCAAACCAGCTCGTCATCTTCGACGACACCAATCAGCCGGTACAAGTACGGCTGGATGGCGAAACCCTCTGGCTCACCCAGCG
>CAYTSJ010000266.1:0-3735 GCA_964440385.1 uncultured Pusillimonas sp.
TGAAAGATTTGATTGCTCTTGCCATCCGCGGGGCGGGTTAGCACCGAACACACTCAATGGTATGTGCGTGTATGAGCATTTCCGGTGCGTTTGGATCAACCTCTTTGCCCGACGACACAGCAGGTGCTTGCGGCACGTTGGTGTCAGTTGTTTTCGAGTTTGGCCTTGAGTTTTTGTTTGGCCTCGATTTCAAGGTCTAGCCGCTCTGCGGCCTCTTTCTTGATACGCTTCATCAGGTCGGCATCGGGATCTTTCCAGTCACCGCCGGATTGGCTGGCAATCCATGCGACACCCCTGGCGAACTCTTCGAGGGTCAGATCGGGGGCACCACCTTGGGCGGGCATGGCACGAACCCCCACCCAGGCATGGGCTGTCAGGATATGCTGACCTTCTGCGATGAGGGGCGCCCAGGCTTTGGCGTCACCCAGTTTCGGGGCACCGGCCACGCCGCTGGCATGACAAGCCACGCACGCGTGCTGATAAACCTGTTCTCCGGTTTTGGCCGTGTGAGCACCATGATTCTTGGCGATGGCAGAGGAAGAGGCTAAAGCCATGGCGAATGCGGCCATAATGAGGCTGGGTGATGTAGTTATCATGATGATCCTTTAGTTTGATTCGTTCAGTATGCTGTGCGAGCCTGGGGTCTCGGTGTTTACAGTATTAATTACAGCGACTTGTACCGAAAATTAATATTCATTTTAAGCCATTTGAATGACACAAAAATGAAGGCGTTTGCCATCAAATGCTAGAATCCTGCGTCAATCAGATCATTCCAATTTTTCGGCTTTCAGGGTTCATGACACGTCAATGGCGTAATCGACAACCGATGATGCATCGCCTGGGCATATTTGCCTTGATGGTGCTCTTCGTGCTGCAAGCCATTGTCGTGACCAGTGCCCCCCGCGTTGCGCCGGGGGCCGACAACGAAACCATTGTGGTCTGTACCGGCAATGGCATGAAGGTCATGTCCTTGTCGGATCTGGGTGTTGATTCAGTCGATGACCTTGACCCGAACGACCCCCGTCATCTGGCGTCGGGTGATCATTGTGCGCTGTGCGCGTTCGGGCATCCCGCGCTGCTATCGCACTCTGTTGCATTTGTCCTTCCCGCAGACTCGGGCTTGCAAGGTTTGCAAGCCCTGGCAGACCTCGAGCCTGACAGTGACGGGCTCTATTCACCGCTCCAGGCGCGAGCGCCACCCATCTTCAACGGTTAAGCAGATTATTTTTCTCACCCTAAGGTTGTGCCTCGGGGTGAATATCGTCTTTTCGTTGGAGTTTTCTCATGTTTTCTCACTTTGATGTGCGAGCTTTGTCTCGCATAGTGCTGCTGCCTGCTTCCCAACTTTTCAAGGCAGTCGCAGGTTCGTCTCTACGTGTTCGCCAGGGCGTCTTGGTCTTCTTGTGTGGCTGTTTGGGTGCCTCTGCCTGGGCTCAGTCTGCGGTCGCTACTTCGGTGCCACCCTCTTCGGTTGATTCAGCCAGTGCCCCTCAATCCGTCGAAATATCCTTCGCATTGAGCGCCAACGGCACGGCTGTTCAGTGCGGTACCCCAATTGCAAAAACTGGGTCTTCTGCCGTGCCCGCCACCCTGCGTGATGCCCGTTTCTATGTTCAGGATATCGCCTTGGTGGATCAAAAAGGGCAACTGACACCGGTCAATCTGACGCCGTCAGACTGGCAAAACGAACAGGTCGCGCTGATTGATTTCGAAGACGCGAGTGGTACCTGTGCCGGTGGGACTCCGGCAACGAATACCATTGTCAAGGGAACCGTACCTGCTGGCAAATACACCGGTCTGGCGTTTACTGTCGGCGTGCCGGTTTCAAAAAACCATACCAGTACAGAACTTGAAGGTGCACCGCTGGATCTGGCCTCTATGGGCTGGAGCTGGCAAGCGGGTCGCAAATTCATCAAGCTTGAGGTCAACCCCGATGGCGGTGTCACCAAGGCTGACGGTTCAAAGTCTCCTACCTGGTTTGTTCACCTCGGTTCGACAGGGTGTACTGGCAACCCGGTTACCGGCGAGACCGTGTCGTGTATGCGGCCCAATCGCTTGCCTGTTGTATTCAATTCGTTTGACCCTGCCAAGCAAAATGTGGTGCTGGACCTGGCCGCCTTATTTGGTTCCAGTGAACTGGGCAGCGATAGCGGAGGTGCTGTAGGCTGTATGAGCAACCCGGCTGACAAAGAATGCAACGCGATCTTTGAGCGTTTGGGGCTTGCCCTGGAAACCGGGCTGTCGCTTAAGCCTGGCGTTTCACCTGTATTCAGTGCAGGCCTAAGACCGTGAGGCTGGGGGTTGTTGCTCTGGTCGTCGCGCTGTTCGTTCTGCCACTCCACGGCAATGCGGGTGAGAATACAGCCGAATGGTCCTGGAATTTGCCGACGCATATTCCCGAGCCGCGGGTGCCTGAAGACAACCCCATGTCTAAAGCCAAAGTCGAGTTGGGCAGGCATTTGTTTTACGACAAGCGTCTATCCGGCAACGGTACGATGTCGTGTGCATCGTGCCATCATCAGGTACGCGCGTTTACCGATGGTCGTGCCCTGGCGGTGGGTTCGACCGGTGAATTGACCCACCGCAATGCGCAGGGCTTGGCTAACAGCGCCTGGCACGCGACCTATAACTGGGCGAATCCGGCGATTGTTTCTCTTGAGCAACAAATGCTGATTCCGCTGTTGGGTGATGACCCGGTCGAGATGGGTGTGAACGACAGCAATCGTCAGGAGATACTGAACCGGCTGCAGGCCGAGCCGCTATATATCACTTTGTTTAACCAGGTTTTTCCGGGTGAAACGATTTCGATCACGATGGCGAACGTGATCAAGGCGATTGCGGCTTTCCAGCGCAGTCTGGTTTCCACCAACAGCCGCTATGACCGGTTCTTGCAGGGCGCTGAAACGTTTACGCTGTCAGAGGAACGCGGCCGGGTGCTGTTTTTCGGGGAAAAGGCCGAATGTCATCATTGTCATGGCAGCTTCAATTTCAATGATCAGGTCGTTCATAAAAAAAGCCGGGTGCTTGAACTGTCTTTTCATAACACGGGGTTGTACAGCCTTGACGCCTCGGGTGCCTATCCGTCCTCGAATCGCGGTGTGTTTGACATGACGGCCAGACCCGAGGACATGGGGGCGTTTCGTGCGCCTGGATTGCGCAATGTCGAAGTCACCGGACCTTACATGCACGATGGCAGCGTCAAGACGCTCGAAGAGGTGGTTGAACACTATTCGCAGGGTGGGCGTTTGATCCGCAGTGGCCCCAACCAAGGGGATGGGCGACTTAACCCGCATAAAAGCGGTTTGGTCTCGCGAATCGATCTGACCGACGAAGAGAAGGCAGACTTGATCAGTTTTCTGAAAACCCTGACTGATTCTTCATTCTTGAGTGATCCGCGATTCGCCGATCCTTGGGAAAGCGCGCAGTAAAAACAATATTTCTAGTTATCAGGATTAAATTTATGCAACGTTTTTTGAAAATTGCCTTTGTGTTTGTGTTGCTCACGGCAGGTCTGGCACGGGCGCATGGCTATAAGGCCGGAGGCATCGAAATTCAACACCCATGGTCGCGTGCAACGGTTGAAGTCGTGCCGACTGGCGCGGTGTACATGGTTTTGCGCAACTCAGGTACGACCACCGATCGTCTTGTGGGCGTCTCGACGCCGGTTGCCCAAAAGGCCGAATTGCATACCCATGTTAAAGATGGCGACATGGTGCGCATGCGTCAAATCGACGC
>CAYTSJ010000267.1:0-3732 GCA_964440385.1 uncultured Pusillimonas sp.
GCTTGACCGCCCTGCCCTGCCGCCACCGGACACCCCTGTGGCCTTGCGAGACCAGGCTATGTTCGAGGTACTTTATTCCAGCGGACTGCGTCTGTCCGAGCTGGTCAGCCTGGATCTTGCCTACACACACCACAACGGCTACACCTCAACCAGTTGGCTGTCACTGGAAGAGGCCGAGGTTGTTGTGACCGGGAAAGGGAAAAAAATGCGCCATGCTCCGCTCGGTCGTCAGGCCGTACAGGCGCTTGAGCGATGGCTCTCAAAACGTCACCAATTGGTGCAACCACAAACACACCTTGACCCGGCCGATGCGGCCGCGCTATTTCTTGGCACACGTGGGCGGCGTATCTCGCCACGGGTTGTTCAACTGCAGCTTGAAAAACTGGCGACCCTCGCCAACCTGCCAGTTCATGTTCACCCGCACAGCCTGCGCCACAGTTTTGCCAGCCACGTGCTGCAGTCGGCACAAGACCTGCGCGCCGTGCAGGAATTGCTCGGACATGCCAACATTTCAACGACTCAAATCTATACGCGGCTGGACTTCCAGCACCTGGCTCAGGTGTACGACAAGGCACACCCCCGGGCCAGTCGACGCTCTGCATCACGCCCCGAATCTGACAGGCCAGTGGCCGCCTCAGACCCTGGCCCTCAAAAGACTATCGATCAACCAGACTAATCTGCAAAGCGATCAAGGCTTCAAGGCTGAAATGATCTGGCCGGCATTCCAGCGGAACATGCCCAGATAGGTATCGGCAGGCTGGCCCGGCGCATCCAGAGAATCTGTAAACAATGGCCCGCCCACTTTCAGGCCTGTTTCACGCGCGACCTGGTCCATCACACGCGCATTACCAGAGATACCTTCGGTAAATAAAGCCGTACTCGCACTGGCTTTAACCTCGCGAACCAGACGGGCAATATCTTTTGCTGACGGTTCGGCGTCAGAGGACAAGCCTGCTGCCGAAAAAAACTCTACATCATAGGCTTCGCCAAAATAGCCCATGGCATCATGGGGCATGACCACGCGACGACGTTCAGCCGGAACGCCTTGCAGAGCCTGCCTGATTTCACCCTGCAATGCTGTCATGTCAGCCACATAGCTTTCGGCACGTTGACGATAGTGGGCCGCATTGACAGGATCGACTTTTGACAACCCCTCTGCAATGTTTCGGGCATAGCGGATACCGTTATTGAGATCTTGCCAGGCGTGTGGGTCAACATGACGCGCTTGCTGAGGCGCTTTGGCGTTCTTGCCACGGTGGTGACCGTGATCATGATGGTCATGATGAGTCTCAAGTTGGCGTAACGTTACACCTTCCGAGGCCACAATTTCTTTACCCTTGAAGCCCGCAGCTCGCGCCAGCTTCGGCATCCAGGACTCAAAACCCAATCCATTAACCACAAGCACCTGTGCCTTGGCCAAGGTGCGAATATCTGCAGGCGAGGGGTCGAAGGCATGTGCATCAGCGCCTGGGCCAATCAAGGTTGTCAAACGGACCTGTTCACCTCCAATCACTTTGACCATATCGCCCAGAATTGAAAAGCTGGCAACCACTTCTACAGGCTCAGTTGCAAATGACCTGCCATTAACGCCCAGCCCCAGCACTAGCGCACACAGTGCCAAACTCGCTTTGCGCCAGCAAAGACCCGGCACACTGAACCCATGCCTGACAATTTTTTTAAACATGCAACACTCCGAAAATTTAATGAGACAGGGATGCCCGGTGCGACCGACGGGCCCGGGCTTGTTGCAACACCTGCCACAAGCCACCCTGGGGCCCAAAACCCAATGACAGAAAATAAAAGACACCGGCCGACAAGATGATTGACGCAGACGCCGGCACATTGGCATAAAAAGAAATCAGCAAGCCGGCATACGACGCCAGCGCACCGGCCAAACCTGCAAATACCATCTGCTTGCCTACCGATCGGACCCAGAACCTTGCTGATGCAGCGGGCAGCATCATGATGCCCACGACCATTAACGTGCCCAGCACCTGAAAGCCGGCTACCAGCGTCAGGACCAGCAGGAACAAATACACCAGATAACTGAGCGAACCTGCCCCCTGTTGGGCCCGCAAGAAACCAGGATCAAGGCACTCCGCCACCAAGGCCCGGAAAATCAGGGCAAGACTCAGCAACGTCACACTGGCTGTTGACGTCACCAGCAAGAGCGCACCGTCGTCCAGCCCCAGCACACTGCCAAACAAGACATGGATCAAGTCCATGTTCGAACCCCTCAATGACACCAGCAATACACCCAAACCTAGCGAAATCAGATGGAAGGCAGCGAAACTGGCGTCTTCTCGCAGCGGGGTGAACCGAGAGACCAGCCCCGCGAAGGAAGCCACCATCAGCCCCGTAATCAACCCACCCAATGCCATCGCCCAGATCGACAAGCCCGCCACCAGAAAACCAACCGCCACCCCGGGCAATATGGCATGGGCCATGGCATCACCCATGAGGCTGATGCGTCGCAAAATCAAGAAAATGCCCAAAGGCCCCGCGGCAAAGGCCACGGCAAACGACCCTGCCAACGCCCTGCGCATGAAAGCAAATTCAGCGAACGGGAAGAACAAAAAATCGACCAGAGCGCTCACAGATAGTCTCCTGCACACAGGTGTCGTGCAAGGTGAAGGTTTTCAGGGGTCAAAACCGTAGCGGTGTCACCCCAACCGACGACCTGACCGCCCAACAGCACTGTTTGAGGAAAAGATGCGCGCACCAGATCAAGATCATGCAACACCACAATGACCGTTCGCCCTTCCTGGTGCCATTGCCGCAGCAAACTCATCAAGTCATCGACCGTATCACTGTCAACCGCCGCAAACGGCTCATCGAGAATCAACACGCGAGCGTCATGCATCATGAGTCGCGCAAACAAGGCACGCTGCAACTGACCGCCTGACAGCGTACCGATGATACGGCGTCCGAAGTCGGCCAACCCTACGGTTTCAAGTGCCTTTTGAACGCGGGCATGTTCTGCCTGCCCGAAACGACGCCACCATCCGGTGCGCTTCCAGGCACCCAAAGCCACCAGATCATAGACCGTGACCGGGAAGCTTTTATCCAGATCCCCCACTTGAGGAAGGCAAGCCATCTGGTCAACAACATCAGGGGCGAAACGAATGGTGCCTCGCAAAGGACTGAGCTGCCCCATGAGGCCTTTGATAAGCGTTGACTTGCCTGCGCCGTTGGGCCCCACCAAAGCGGTCAGAGACCCTCGCAAAAAAGTCCCGGTAATATCGCGCACAGCCACACGGTCACGCCACCCCAGAGAGACCTGGTCAAGCTCAATGGCCGATGCGGTCATAAACTTACCACCATTGCATGGCCCAACCAGTCAATGCCCACAAGGCAAGAACCACGAGTCCGACCCGCCACAGCCGATCAAATGCCGACAAAAGCACGGCAGAGCCTTGCCAGGCGGTGCGTTTGCGCACAATGCGCGAAAAAACGGACATAATGAAAGAAGTTAAGGAACAACCAAGGCAGAAGAGTTATGTTATAACATACTGCCCACTTTGCAGACCATGCCCAACACATCCAGCCTCCTCCCTCAAACAACAATCACCGCGCAGCTTGATACCGCCGAAAGGCTATGCAACCAGCGCGGCAGACGCCTGACCCCGATTCGCAGAAAGGTTCTGGAAATACTGCTTCAGCGACAGCGCAGCGTCAAAGCTTACGAATTGCTTGACGAGATTCGGTCGGTGCAACCCGGTGCTGCACCGC
>CAYTSJ010000268.1:0-3695 GCA_964440385.1 uncultured Pusillimonas sp.
GAATCAAGGTCTTGCACGGGGTGGTTGCCACCGTGGTGGCCGGTTTTCATTTTGAGGGTTTGGGCACCAACGGCCAGACCCATGATCTGATGACCAAGGCAAATACCAAACAGAGGGATTTTTTTCTGGATGGCGGCCTTGGCAGTAGCTATTGCATAGTCACAAGGCGCTGGGTCGCCAGGGCCGTTGGACAAAAATACACCATCTGGATTGAGTGCCAGAACCTCTTCGACCGGGGTTTGGGCGGGCACGACGGTTACACGGCAGCCACGATCGACCAGCAAGCGCAGAATATTCGTTTTGACACCAAAATCGTAGGCTACAACATGATACAGACTTGCCGGGGCGGCCGAGAAACCTTCACCCAATTGCCAGGTACCTTCCGACCAAGGGTGGCTTGCTTTGGTGGAAACTACTTTGGCTAGATCTAGGCCCGCCATACCTGCAAAACCTTTGGCCAGGCTAACGGCTTTTTCTTGATCTGTACCGACAAGGATGCAAGCACCCTGTGCGCCGCCCTCGCGCAAGATGCGAGTGAGTTTGCGAGTATCGATACCGGCAATGGCCACGATACCCTGAGCTCGCAAATATTCAGGCAACGATTGCGTTGAGCGGAAATTGGATACTCGCAACGAGCAGTCACGAACCACCAGGCCGGCTGCATGGATGCGATCAGACTCGACATCTTCGGGGTTAACCCCGGTATTGCCGATATGAGGGTAAGTTAATGTAACAATCTGGCCGCTGTAGCTGGGGTCAGTGAGAATTTCTTGATACCCGGTCATGGACGTATTGAACACAACCTCGGCGACGGTATGGCCATCGGCGCCGATAGAGACACCCTTGAAGATGGTACCGTCCGCCAAAGCCAGAATAGCAGGAGAGGATGACGAAGTCCCCTCGGGAAATAGAGACGGCAGCACAGTAAACCCCGGTTATAAAGTCAATAAGTAAACCTTGGAATTATACCTTGATAAGCGGGTCGTTAGAGTTGCCGCTAAAATCAAAGGCTTAAAAGACACCCGTTTTTGGCGTGAATGCCACTATCATCAGAACGCGCCATCACCCACTTAACCTCTACCCCCTGATTTCTTGAACATGTCGAACCAACTCGAGCTGTTGCGCCAGTACACCACCGTGGTTGCCGATACCGGTGATTTTGAAACCATGCGCGAGCATCGTCCAACAGATGCCACCACCAACCCTTCCCTGATTTTGAAGGCGGTTCAGAAAGACGCCTATCGGCCACTGCTCGAGAAGACTGTCAAAGCGTTCCCCGATGCCAGCCTGGCCGATCTGACCGATCACTTACTGGTCGCATTTGGCAAGGAAATTTTGTCGATCGTTCCTGGTCGCGTGTCTACCGAAGTAGATGCCCGCCTGTCTTTCGATACAGCAGCCACCATCGCCCGGGCACGCAGCCTCATCAAACTTTACGCGCAAGCAGGCATTGCAAAAGAACGTGTCTTGATCAAAATAGCTTCGACCTGGGAAGGCATTCAGGCCGCGCGGGTACTCCAAGCCGAGGGCATTGCCTGTAACCTGACTTTGCTTTTCTGCCTGCCTCAGGCCATCGCCTGCGCCGATGCCGGGGTCACCCTGATTTCGCCGTTTGTTGGTCGGATATACGACTGGTACAAAAAATCGGCAGGCACACAATGGGATGAATCAGCGCAAAGCGGTGTCAATGACCCCGGTGTACAGTCGGTCAGCTCGATTTTTAATTATTTCAAATGCCACGGCATTACGACCGAAATCATGGGCGCGAGCTTCCGGAACATCGGGCAGATTCGAGCGCTGGCAGGCTGCGACCTTCTGACCATCAGCCCCGAGTTATTGACACAACTGGCCTCTAGTCACGAGCCTTTGGCTAAAGTACTTGATGCCGACGCGGCGCGTTCGCTGAACATCCCCGAGATCGACTGCAGGGAAGCCGCCTTCCGGATGCAGCTGAATGACAACGCCATGGCAACCGAGAAACTAGCCGAGGGTATCCGGCTATTTGTTGCCGATGCCATCAAGCTGGATCAAATGCTGGAAGCTGCACGGCAAGCGTAATGTCTGCATGCCGCACAAATAAAATGAGTTGAACGTTTTGGCCTGATCAGGCGTTGCGACGCTCGATCAGCGCCCAGGCCAGCGTGCTGGCATCCACATATTCAAGCTCGCTGCCGGCAGGCACCCCGCGAGCCAGACGCGACACCGTCAAGCCGCGTGCGCGTAACAGCTCGGTTAAATAATGCGCGGTAGTTTCACCCTCAGGGGTGAAATTGGTGGCCAGAATAACTTCCTTGACCTGACCGTCACAGGCGCGCTGCAAAAGACGATCGAACTGAAGCTCGACCGGCCCTATGCCTTCCAGTGGCGCAAGACGCCCCATCAAAACGTAATACAGCCCCTTGTAGCCATGGCTAGACTCTAAAGTATTCTGGTCGGCTGGCGTTTCGACAATGCAAAGCTGGGTCGGGTCACGGCGGGCATTGGCACAAAGGGCGCAGACATCTTCTTCAGAAAAATTATTGCAACGCTGGCAATGCCGCAAGTGCTGAAGCGCAGATACCAGGGCTTGCGAAAGCCTGTGCGCCCCGGCCTGATCATTTTGCAGCAAATGATAGGCCATTCGCCTTGCCGAGCGAACCCCGACCCCCGGCAAGCGCCGCAGCGCTTCAACCAGGGCTTTAAGAGGCTCAGGCTCGGGCAGCTGGGCGTCCATCAGAACGGCAATTTCATGCCTGGGGGCAAAGGCATACCGGCCGTGACTGCCGCCATTTTCTCTTGCGAGGTGGCCTCGGCCTTACGCAGTGCGTCGTTGAATGCAGCAGCGACCAGGTCTTCAAGCATGTCTTTGTCGTCGGCCAGCAGGCTGGGATCAATCTGCACACGTTTGACGTCATGACGGCACGTCATGGAGACTTTGACCAAGCCACCCCCGGAGGCGCCATCAACCACAATCTCGGCCAGGGCTTCCTGGGCCTTCTTCATGTTTTCCTGCATTTGCTGTGCCTGGCGCATGAGGCCGGCAATCTGACCTTTCATCATGGAATCATTTTCCTGAAAATAAAACTAAAAACGTAAGTAAATCTGCCAGACGGCATTATGCTGCCTGGACGTCATCGAGCGGCTTGATGGACCCTGAAATAACCGTCGCGCCAAAATCATTGATCAGCTGACGCACGACCGGATCGGTATCAACCGCCTCTTCCGCCTGACGCTGTCGGGCAGCGCGTTCAGCCTGAGTGACTGCGTGAAGGGTTTCATCACCCGTAGCACCATATTCAACCTTCAGCCGAACCACGGTACCAAAATGCTCTGACAACAAAGTGCAAAGCCTGGATTGTGCCTGACTTTCTGCCAGCAACCGAATCGCCACACGCAAATGGACTTCGTCGCCGTTGACCCCGACCCATTCACTTTGGCGGGCCAGTTCACGAGCCACACCCGTTGCCTCCAGCTGTGCTGCCAGTGCCGGCCAGGCCTTGCTGTCCATATCGCGCAAGCGCGCGGAACGGGCTTTGCGGGGTGACTCTGCGGCAGCTGGTGCCAGACTGGCCAGCACAGCACCCGGGACATCGTCGCCAGCGAATGAAGCCGAGGACATCGCGTCAGGATCATCTAAATCTACGACACCCATGGTTTCAAAGCCGTCGTCGGCTACCCATGCCCCAGCGTGATCATCTGCGACATAACCCGGGACC
>CAYTSJ010000269.1:0-3686 GCA_964440385.1 uncultured Pusillimonas sp.
GTGGTCATGTCAAGGCCAATGCTGTAACCGGCAACGTGCTTGAGCGCATCGGCCGCCTTGATGTTACGACCGCCTTTACCAATCACGGCAACAACTTCGGCTTCGTGGTCGTTACGACGGTTAGGGTGCTCAAGATCAACACCTGCGCTGACGCCGACCAGTGAACTGTTGGCCTTCAGGAACAAACCGATTTTCTGGATTTCCAGAATGGCATTTTGATGGTGAATTTCAGAATCGGCGCGCGCTTCGTCAAGGTGCTTGGTGTAGTTGACGGGTGCCGCAACGATTTTGCCAGGGTTGGCCACAGGTGCCAGGAACTGGACGCTGTCGACAGGCAACGAAGGAGCAGCAGGCAACAGGGCTTCAATGCGCTGACGTACTGCGTCAAGGTTGGCGATCAACAGGTCGTATGTCGGTGCGGGGTAGCTGAATGTAGGCAGGACATCGAGCGCGCCTGTAACGTCAAAGACTTGATTGTCACGAACAACGCCAAGACGGTTGTCATTGAAACGACAGATTTTCATTATTGTGCTCCGGTAAGTGCCCGTACCGATTCTGGCACGGGATAAAGACGAGTATAGGGGCCTGCCTTGGCCACTTGGCCTGGAACGTCGTGACCGACGATCTCGGGTAGCAGGCGTGAAATTGCAATGAGTTGTTCAAGGTCGACGCCTGTGTCGTAACCCATGGCGTCGAGCATATGTACCATATCTTCTGTACAAACGTTGCCGCTGGCACCCGGTGCAAATGGACAGCCACCAAGTCCGCCCAGCGATGCATCAAAACGGTCGATACCGGCGCGCAATGCGGCCAGAACATTAGGCAAGCCCATAGCGCGGGTGTCGTGAAAATGGGCCGTCAGAACAAGGTCGGGCCAGCGCTCGCGAACCTCGGAGCACAGCCGCTCGACTTGAACAGGATTAGCCACACCGGTGGTGTCGCACAGCGTCACGGCGTTGATACCCATGTCGATATAGCGCTGAACAATTGTAAAAACGGTTTGCTCGGGCACGGCACCATCGAAAGGGCAACCAAACGCCGTCGACAATGACGCATTGATGGCCGCACGACCGTCAACGAATTTGACGACTTGATCGAACTGAGCCAGAGACTGTTCTTGCGTCATACGCAAATTGGCGAGGTTATGCGTTTGACTGGCCGACATAAACAGGTTGATTTCATCAACCCCGCAAGCCAATGCGCGCTCGCAGCCACGTACATTCGGCACCAAAACGGTGTAAAGCACGCCATCGACCCTGTCGATTTGCTTCATGACCGCTTCGGCATCAGCCAGATTCGGGATGGCTTTAGGTGACGTGAATGAGGTCACTTCGATCTTGGCCAGACCGGTGCGGGACAGCGCATTGATCAGCTCGATCTTTTGCTCGGTAGGTACAAAACGGGGCTCAATCTGAAACCCGTCACGTACCGAGACTTCCTGGATATAAAGTTTTTTGTGGGTATCCATGCTGTTCCTTAGGCCTTATGCCAGCCCGGCCTGTTTCATTTGCGCATACTGCTCAGGTGAAACGCCAATGCGCTCGAGCACTTCTTGTGTGTGCGCACCCAGCTCAGGGCCTAACCAGCGGGTTTGACCCGGGGTCTCGCTCAGTTTAGGCACGATACCCGGCAAGTCAACCGGTTGACCATCGGGCAACACAAACGACTGAATCATATCGCGAGCGCGATAATGAGCATCTTCGTAGATATCCTTAGCCGTGTAAATGCGTCCACAGGGCACAGCGGCGGCATCGAGGGTTTCCAGAATGTGGTCGAGGGTATGTTGGGCCGCCCACTCACCAATGACGCGGTCGAGCATTTCAGTTTGCAGGGCACGGCCATCGTTCTGAGCCAGTGCCGGGTCTTCACCAAGGTCGGGCCTTCCGATTGCAGCCATAAAGCGCTTGAAGATACCGTCGCCATTACCGGCAATGGCGACATAGCTGCCGTCTTTGCACAGGTAAGTGTTGGAAGGCACGATGCCGGGCAATGCAGAACCGGTACGCTCACGGATATTACCGCCAACAGAATATTCCGGAATAAGGCTTTCCATAACCGCAAAGACCGCTTCATACAGCGCCACATCAATGACCTGACCCTTGCCTTTATTGACCTTGACGTGATGCATGGCAATCAGCCCACCGATAACGGCATACAACGAGGCGAGGGTATCACCAAGGCTGACGCCAGTACGTACCGGGGCACGATCGGGATATCCAGTGACATAGCGCAAACCGCCCATGCACTCTGCAATGGCTGCAAAGCCAGGCTTCTGGCTTGAAGGACCGGTTTGCCCGTATCCCGAAATGCGCACATACACCAACCCGGGGTTGATCGCATGCAGCGCCTCGGGGCCTAAACCCCATTTTTCCAAGGTACCTGGACGAAAGTTCTCGATGATGACATCGGCCTCGGCGGCCAGCTTGCGTACAATTTCCTGGGCGTCAGGGTGCTTTAAATCGAGGGTGACGGATTTTTTGTTGCGGCTTTGGGTATACCACCATAGCGATGTGCCCTTGTGAAGCTTGCGCCAGGTCCTTAAAGGGTCGCCTTTTCCCGGGGGCTCGATCTTGATGACTTCAGCACCAAATTGAGCCAGCAAGGTACTGGCGTATGGCCCGGCGATGAGTGCGCCCAATTCAAGGACTTTGACACCTTTCAAGGCCAGTTGTTGTTCAGCAGGAGCTTGAGTCATACAAAGATCTCCGTAGATTCAGGTTAAACCATGACCGATGATTGCCAACGCAATTCTCTTAACGTCTATGGGCTGTATTATCGCTTTACAGCATGATGCTTGCCATACGTACTTTGGTAAAGCAGTATTTTTCGAGAGTATCATCGCATAATTCGATGATTGATCCTGACATCACTTATTATTACTCCTATGACCATTGATCCCAAATCTTTGCGGCTTTTTGTTCAGGTGATGCAAGAGGGCACCATCAGTGCTGTCGCCGAACGTGAGCATATTGCTGCTGCTGCCATCAGCCGCCGGATTGCCGACCTTGAATCTGAATTGGGGGTAGCGCTGGTGAAGCGTAGCAATCGGGGCCTGCAACCTACTGACGCAGGTCAAATGCTTATCAGCCGATCGCATCGTGTTCTGAACGAACTCGAAAGCCTGACCATGCAGATGAACGATTATCGTTCAGGCGCTCGTGGATATATCCGTATCCACGCGAACATGTCAGCGATTAACGAATTTTTGCCTAAAGAACTTAAAATATACCTGACGGTTAACCCGGCGGTACGCATCGACCTCACCCAGGCCTTAAGTAGTGAAATTTCATTGGCAGTAGCTAATAACGCCGCTGATATTGGTTTGCTGGTTGTTGATGAACTCCAGGAAGGTGTGCAGTATTTGCCTTATCGCAAAGATAAACTGGTGATCATTACTTCCCTGGATCACCCTTTGTCAGAGCGCCAAAGCATCACCTTCACTGAAACACTTCCTTTTATTTATATCGGTTTGACACAAGGAAGCCAGCTGAATCTTCAATTAACCCGCGCAGCGATGGCTGCAGGGCAAAACTGGCAAATCAGGTTTCCGGTGCAGAACTATGGTGCGTTGTCACTGATGGTCGAAGCCGGTTTAGGCATCGGTTTGCTGCCACGCCGGATTGCAGAAGCCCATTCCAAGGCCCTGTGTATAAAAATAATCGAGCTTGACGAGCCCTGGGCCGATC
>CAYTSJ010000270.1:0-3673 GCA_964440385.1 uncultured Pusillimonas sp.
GGCCGACGTCGCCCGCCGCTACCGGGTCGCTTATGAAATTGAAAAGCCCAAAGCCGAAAGCCCGGACAACTATCAGGTCGCTCACAGCCGGGGCGTTTATATTTTTGATGCCCATGGTAAAGCGGTACTACTGGCCTCTGACAGTGAAAGGGTTCAGGCACTGGCCGATAGTGTCAAACCCCTGCTGGCCAAGGCTCAATGAAGCCAATAGCAGAAGCGCTGCTGCCTTAACGCGCAGCACTTCGCTATTAAAGAATCAGCCCCATTCAGAAACAAAAGTCGTGTAGTCGGGTCTGACGACAGGATCCGGCTTGGCAATGGGCGTACCTATCGCCAGAAAGCCCATAAATTGATATTCCAGGCTATCGTAGCCAAGCGTTTCAGCGACCTCATCAATATAGGTTCCCAGGCCGGTGCTCCAGAATGCACCGTAACCCAGCATGTGGGCCACATTCAATATATTGGTCGCTGCAGCACCCACGGCCAGAACCCGTTCTTGTTCAGGAATCTTGGTATTGGTGTGATCAATCCGGCAGGCGACGGCAATAAGCAAAGGCACTTGCGCCAACCATTTGCGCGCACCGGCAGCCTTCTCTTCAGAAAGCGGTTTGCCCGCACGTGCCGAGGCAGCGATGGCCAGTTCAGCGATTTTTGGCACGGCTTCACCGCGAATCAGGCTGAAGCGCCAGGGTTGCAGACGACCATGATCGGGTGCGGTCATGGCTGCGCGCAACATCAGATCAAGATGCTCGGGGCTGGGGCCTGGCGCCTGAACAGGTTTAACCGACTGGCGCGACAACACATAATTAACGGCTTCGATAGCACTCACAAGAGGCTCCTTTGAAAATAAATCAGGGGCGCGCTGCCTGAATCATCAGGGCTTTCATATCGCGAATGGCCTTTTCCCAACCATCGAAAACCGCTTGGGCAACAATCGCATGCCCGATATTAAGCTCGGAAATCCCTTTGAGGGCAGCGATATGATGAACATTGCCGTAGTGCAAACCATGACCGGCATTAACCCGTAACCCCTGCGAAATACCAGAAACCACACCTTGAGCGATGCGCTCAAGTTCCTGAGTCTGCTCGACACTACCCTCGGTGGCTTCAGCAAATGACCCTGTGTGCAATTCAACGATTGAAGCACCCGTTTCACGGGCCGCTTGGATTTGCTCGGCGTCGGCATCTATGAACAAGGAGACACGAATCCCTTCAGAGGTGAGTTGGCTGACAGCCGCCTGCACCTGATTAAAGTGTTCACGTACATCCAGCCCCCCTTCTGTGGTCAGCTCGATGCGTTTTTCAGGCACCAGACAGACATCGTGCGGCTTGACCTGGCAAGCGATGTCGAGCATTTCAGGCGTAATTGCACATTCAAGATTCATGCGTGTCAGCAATTTAGGCCGAATCGCAAAAACATCGGCATCTTGAATGTGGCGACGATCTTCCCGCAGGTGAAGGGTAATCAGGTCAGCACCCGCCTGTTCCGCCCTTATGGCAGCCTGAATGGGGTCAGGATAAAGGGTGTGACGCTGTTGCCTTAATGTTGCGACGTGGTCAATATTGACCCCAAGCTGAATCATGATTCTGCCTTTTCAAGGTATTAAAGGGTTCCATCAACAGGTGTTGGGTTACCAGGGCTGTTTGAGGCTGCAGTCGCATCAGTCACGGTTTGCGCATGCCACCCGCCGCCGAGCGCTTTGTAAAGCTCAACGCGATTCATTAAGGCATTCAACCCGGTCTGCAAGAAACTACGCTGCGCATTGTATAGGGTAACCTCCGCGGCTTGAACCTGAAGGAACGAGTCAATACCGTTTTCGTAGCGCAATTGTGCAATTTTCAAGGACTCGGCGGCTGAAGTTTCCAAAGCACGCAGGGCATCAAGCTGGCTGGCATAGGTTGCCTCGCCTGCCAGCCCGTCAGCCACTTCACGGAAGGCCGTTTGAATAGTTTTTTCATACTGCGAAACAGCTATGTTTTTGCGGGCTTCAGCCAGGCCCAGCTGACCAATGACCCCGCCCGAGAACAAAGGCATTTTAAGATCGGGGGTGAACGACCAGAATTTATTGGCCCCGGTGAACAGGCCACCCATGGCACCACTGGCAAAACCCAATACCCCGGTAATCGAAATATTGGGGAAGAAGGCCGCACGGGCGGCACCAATATTGGCATTAGCCGCCAAAAGACTGTTTTCAGCGCCCATGATGTCGGGACGGCGCATTAAAAGGTCAGAGGGCAAACCGACCGGAATACTGTTGATCAATTGATCACGTCCGAACGCAGAAGCCGTGGGTAAATTCTCAGGGGTTCCGCCCAGCACCAGCATCAGTGCATTCTGGGCCAACTGCTCAAGGCGAAGGATTTCCTGCAGATCAGCCTTGACCGATTCAAGCTGGCTTTTCGCCTGATTCAGATCAAGCGCACCGGCGATACCCACATCAAACCTCTTCTGGATGAGGTCATAGGACGCCTGACGCGATTTCAGTGTTTGCTCGGCCAAGGCACGCTGCAGCTCGGTAGCACGAAGCCGGAACCAGGTTTCTGCCACTTGAGCCACTAACGTCAAGTGTACTGTGCGACGCGCTTGTTCTGAAGCCAGGTATTGCTGATAGGCCGCCTCTGAAAGATTTCGGACACGTCCAAAGAAATCAAGTTCGAAAGACGTTATGCCAACGCCTGCCTGATAGAACCTGGAGACCGTCGGCGCAGTGCCACGCAGTTGTTCAGACTGCCTCTGGATGGCACCAGACCCACCCATACCCACCGTGGGCAGACGCTCGCTTTGCTGAATACCGAACAACGCCCTGGCTTCTTCAACCCGGCCAATCGCTATGCGAAGATCGCGGTTATTTTCAAGGGCGAAAGCGATCAGGGCTTTGAGTTGTTCGTCGCGAAAAAACGCTTGCCAACCCAGGTCTGCCGCTGCAACCGATGCATCCGAGGCAACAGAAGAAGCCGTCGCAGGATAACTACCCGGCACCGGTGCCAACGGTCGCTCGTATTTAGGCGCCAGCGAGCACCCGGCAATAATCAGCAAGGCGGGAATAAGGGAAAGCCTGAAAATTTGACGTGTCATGCCTGATCCCCAGCGTTAGCAGATTGGGGTTCCTGTGATTGTGAAGGTGTTTTACCCAAAAGTTTCGGACGTGTTTTGAAGATGGACATAATGACCACGAAAAAGACCGGCACAAAAACCATCGCCAAAGGCGTTGCGGCCAACATACCCCCCAAAACACCTAAACCTACAGCGTTCTGGCTGGCAGCCCCTGCGCCCGTTGCAACCGCCAGGGGAACAACCCCCAGAATAAACGCAAATGACGTCATGAGAATCGGGCGAAAACGCAAACGGGCCCCCTCGATGGTTGATTCGACCAGACCTTTGCCCTCGGCATAGGCATCTTTGGCAAACTCAACAATCAGGATCGCATTCTTTGCGGCCAACCCAATGACGGTAATCATGCCAACCTGAAAATAGACGTCGTTCGACATGCCCAGTGCCGAGATCAAACCCACAGCCCCCAGCATGCCCAGGGGGACCATCAGCATGACGGACACCGGAATGGCCCAGCTTTCATACAGCGCCGACAACAACAGGAAAACGACCAGCATGGCCAGGCCCATAAGAATAATCGACTGGTTGCCCGCCTGGATTTCCTGATACGACAAGCCAGTC
>CAYTSJ010000271.1:0-3667 GCA_964440385.1 uncultured Pusillimonas sp.
AAAATCGCTGCCTGATCCCGGAGCTAAGGACTACGAAAAACAGGGGCAACATCACTTCTTGGCGATAGCGAGTTCAATCGAGACGCCCTTCGCCGTATGGGTCCGCGTGCCGCACAGAACGCACACCACGTCGGCGCGAGTAATGCGTCCCTTCACCTTTTCCTCCCAGTCGCCAGTCAAATGCTGCTTGACTGATGCGTCAATCACTTCGAACGGCGTGTCGTTATGCCTCGACTGCCCGATTAGGAACGTCTTGAGGGTTTCGTCGTTGTCGTAGTCAAAACTGACAAACAGTCGCGCTTTTGGCATTCCAATCTCCTCACAGGGTGCTTTCGATTACGAGAGTAACGACTACACATACCGAACACGAGGCTGCACACTCTCTTCATCCGTTCAACCGTCTGCCGCTAGTGAGACCAGTCGCTTGGCCCAGATGTCTTAGTGACGGCAATCAGCCTGAATCGCTTAGGGAAGCTCAAATGCTGATAGGCAGATTCTGGCAGGACAGCGACCATCTCGGCTGCTGTCCTGGTTGATTGTAAGTAAATATCACACTTCTGTCTGCTCTGCCATTTCGAGCGCGTCATCGACTTCGATACCAAGGTATCGCACCGTGCTTTCGAGCTTGGTATGACCAAGTAGCAATTGAACCGCCCTGAGATTTTTTGTACGTCGGTAAATTAATGACGCCTTTGTCCTTCGCATTGTGTGCGTGCCGTATGTGGTCGGATCTAAACCGATGGCGGTCACCCAACCATCTACAATCCGAGCATATTGCCTAGTCGACAAGTGCAAAGATGCGTGAATCCTGCTTGAGAAAATGAAATCATCAGCGCGCAACTGTTTATAGCGTATCCACGTCACCAATGATTCGCGTGTTTGCTCAGTAATTTCAAATTGCACGGGACGTTGGGTT
Organism: uncultured Pusillimonas sp.; assembly: GCA_964440385.1. GTDB lineage: Bacteria > Pseudomonadota > Gammaproteobacteria > Burkholderiales > Burkholderiaceae_B > Neopusillimonas. The sequence goes on from CAYTSJ010000271.1 coordinate 917, forward strand.
TTCTGCTGCATAACAATCGCACGAGTTGCTACGCGTTCTCCGTGTGCGATATCTCGGAGTTTTAGCTTCACTAAATCACATGCGCGAAGCTTGCTGTCGATTGCCAGGTTGAATAGAGCAAGATTACGGATGTCATTCGACAGCTGTAACCGGACGCGGATAGCCCAGATGTCCTTGAGCTTCAATGGTGCTTTTTGCCCAACGAGCTTGCCCTTATTCCAAGGCTCGCGTTCTAAAGTAGCGGAGGCATTCGAAATCATGATGAACTCCTTTTTGTAGGGGAAGGAGTTTTAGTTTGCGACAATCACGAAATATCGATAACTCCTGGGGGCCAAAGCGAAATCGGGACTATCCAAACCCTGGGCGGTTCTTTGGCGCGCTGAGTTCGCCGACCGAGGCCACTCAATGCGTTGATTGGTACATACTGGTACTACCTGAAGTGGAGGAATACTCAGACTTATGGATATAGTCTTTCTGGATCAGAACAAGTGGATCGAGCTGGCGCGGGTGCATAGCGGGCGCACTACGAGCGGCCCCATGGCTGAGCTGTTTCCTCAACTCGTTGCTGCGGTCCGAAGAAAGCGCGTCTTATTTCCTCTCTCGGTTTCGAACATCATGGAGACCGCAAAGCGCAACGACCCTGACAGCCGACGGCACGTTGCCGAGACGCAGGCCATACTCAGCCTTGGGTACGCCCACCGAAGTCGAGCGGGCCGGATGGCCGTAGAGCTGCGCGCGGCCATTCAACGACGATTCGGTATGGAGCCGGTTGCCATGCCGCCCAATTGGGCGTTCGCCCCAGGCTTTATGCAGGCCTTCGAACCCATGGATGAGCTGATGGCGATGCCGGAAGAGCTGGCACGCGTGCGGGACCTGAATTCCCTCATGCACCCGGCAGCGCTATACCTCGACTTCATGGTCAACCAAGACGATATCCGTCGACGAAAGGCCATTGCAAAATTGACCCAAGGACTCGCCGCAGTGGTCGTTCGCATCGAAAGCAGGCGCGAGCGCTTTGCCAACAAGTCCATCGATTTTCGACGCCGGGTTTACGCTGCGCAGTCTTGGGCGGAGAACCTCAACATCCTCAACCAAACGGTGGCTGCACTCGGCTATTCTTTCGACCAGTTGAGGGCTCTCGGAGACCAAGCCATGCGAGCACTGTTAGAAGACGTTCCGACGATGAACGTGGAAGTGGAAATGGCCGCGCGCCTGGAATCCAAGACCGGCGCTCTTTCAGCGAACGACGTCCTCGACATGCAATCGTTTTATACGGCGATTCCATACTCGGACCGTGTTGTCGCCGAGAAAGCCTCCATCTCACGCGCCAAGCAAGCGCGACTCGATTCGAAATATGGTGTTGCTCTGTCTCGGTCCCTGGAAGACTTGTTGGACCTTTACGTCGGGTAAGGCATCCACATCTTATCGCTGAGCGTCTTCTATTGGCCGAATCCCGACATTCAAAACCTCAAGTCCACACAACAACCGGCACCTCTTTGGTATTAATACCATAACCCTCCTAACGCCAAGACTCGGGCTCTGAATGCATCGAGAACTTAGCCGCCGGTCCTTGGGCGAACTGGCGGGGAGCTATCGCGCACGCTCAGTGACACACAAACCCAGGATCTGATTAACAAGCGGAATGTCCCAGCCCCACATCACATAACCCCGCTTCAGAACGTCGTTCCGTGACCGGCTGGCTCAACAGCGAATCCAGGCAAGGATTCGCCGGGCTGAGCTTGGTAACTTCGGTGACTGTAAACCTGTGGTCGAAAGCGTTTCAGAAATGCGGATTCATTATGGGCCGGGCTACCGCATCTATTTTTTGCAAAGCGGAACGGAAATAGTGATCCTGCTCGCCGGTGGTGACGAATCGACACAGAGCACGTATATCAAAACGGCACTGAGCCTGGTGCACCAACTATAAAGCGAGAACCTAATGGGAACCATCAAACTGCGCAAGTGGGACGCTGTCGAATACCTCAAGACTGATGAAGATAGGGTGATGTACCTGCAAGCCTGCATGGATGAAGCCGGTGACGACGCCGCCTTTATCGCGGCCGCACTCGGCGACATCGCAAGAGCCAAGGGTATGACACAACTTGCAAAAGACGCTGGCATGGCGCGTGAAAGCCTCTACAAAGCGCTGTCAGGTGAGGGTAACCCGAGCTTCGGTACCATTCTGAAAGTCATGCGTGCACTAGGTATCAGGCTTCACCCCGAGGCCACTATTCACAACTGAAACTTTGGGCAACGTGGCCAGGGCACGTAAATAAAGCTGCTGCCGTTGAGGTTGACTGGGATCGTTTGGACGAGCAGAAACAAGCGCCGTGAAATATTTAATTTCCTGAATGGTGTTCTTAGGCAGCAGAAACTGAAACAGTGACTCCAGATTCACCCAGCGGTGAGGGGTCTTACGCAAAGCCCCGTAGTAAAGGTTGAAGCCGTCAACGTAGATGTTTGTGCGCACATCGGACTCCATAAATGCAGAAGCCACCCGAAGGTGGCCTCGCGCCCAGGCGCCGAAGCAACTGGGGAGATATTTGACTTTGCTACCACACCAGCAAACAAAAGTACATCTGAAGCCAGTGACGACGCCCAGCTTCCCGGTCAAAAGAAAAAACACAATTACTGACGGGGTTCTGTTCAACATCCCAACGCAGTCAAATAACCGCGTTTTTTGACAGGCGTCCACGCAGGTCGGCATCGCTGATATTGAAGCCGGCCACTTTAAGACCTTTGACACCAAAG
>CAYTSJ010000272.1:0-3661 GCA_964440385.1 uncultured Pusillimonas sp.
AAGTTGCCTGGGTTTTCGGCTTGAATGGAGGTGGATTGATTCATTAACAAGACAAGCCAGGCGTTCTTGACTCATTAATGAGTCAGATTACTTGACTTTACCTTGATTCGTACAGAAAATTGACTCATTAACGTTGCATTACGCTATATTGTGATTTATTAATGAATCTTTATCATGGTTAAGCCAGTCTCCCGCCCTTTCTCTCAGTACAACCTTGATGCGCTAGCGTTGCTGGGTCAACTCGTGCGCGAGGCCCGCTTGGGCAAGGCCATGACCACGACCGATCTGGCGTCTCGCGCAGGCATTTCACGGGCCTTGCTGCAACGCATCGAGCGAGGAGACCCCGGGTGTTCGATTGGCGTAGTGTTCGAGGTGGCCACCCTTTGTGGCGTGCCGCTGTTTGATCAGGAGCAACGGCAGTTGACCGCCCATCTGGCACTGCACCGAGAAAAAATGGCCTTGATGCCCAAAGCCGTGAGAACGCGTACCAAGGGGGTGAAAGATGACTTCTGAGAAAGATGCGCCGTATTCAGAAGCCTACGTCTGGATCTGGCTGCCCGGCGCCACCGAGCCTGTGGTGGCCGGCTTGCTCAGCCAACAAGGTGGGGCTTTAATCTTCAACTACGGTCGCAGTTATCTGGCCCGCCCGAATGCGATCGCCATCTATGCGCCCGAGTTGCCGCTGCGCCCCGGGTCTCTTGCGCTGCTGCCGGGCTTGAACATGCCCAGCTGCATTCGTGATGCTTCGCCGGATGCATGGGGGCGGCGCGTACTGATCAATCGCAAATTGGGCATCAAGGGCGGGAATGCCGCCCTGGTTGAATTGGACGAGTTGACCTATTTGCTCGATTCAGGCTCCGACCGGATTGGTGCGCTCGATTTTCAGCAGTCCGCAACGCAGTACGTGCCCAGGCACACACAGCAACCCACGCTGGAGGAACTGCTGACGGCTGCCGAGAAAGTCGAGCGGGGTGTGCCACTTTCACCCGAACTGGATCAGGCGCTGCTGCATGGCACTTCATTGGGCGGCGCCAGGCCCAAGGTGTTACTGGAAGATGGCGAGCGTAAATTCATCGCCAAGTTTTCTGCGAGCAATGACCTCTACAGCGTGGTCAAGGCGGAATTCATGGCCATGCGGTTGGCCGACGAGGTGGGGCTCGATGTGGCGCCGGTGCACTTGCGCAGAGCCTTGGGCAAAGATGTCCTGTTGATTGAGCGCTTTGACCGGGGGTGGTCTGACGGCCGTTGGCACCGACGTGCCATGGTGTCTGCGCTGACGATGTTCGAACTCGATGAAATGATGGCCGCCTATGCCAGTTACGAAAAGCTGGCAGAGATCATTCGCCACCGCTTCGTCAATCCGAAGGCGACCTTGCGGGAATTGTTCTCTCGAATTGTCTTCAACATCCTGTGTGGCAATACCGATGATCACGCCCGTAATCATGCGGCGTTTTGGGACGGACACCAACTGACCTTGACGCCCGCCTACGACATTTGCCCGCAATCGCGATCCGGTCAGCAGGCTTCGCAAGCCATGCTCATCCGTGGCGCAGAGCGGACCAGTCAAGTGGGGGTTTGCATTGCTGCCGCCTCGGTGTTCCTGCTGAGCCAGCAAGAGGCCATCCAGATCATCAATCATCAGGTCAAGACCATCGAGCAGAAATGGCCGGACATCTGTGAAGAGGCAGCCTTGAGTGAAGTGGACCAGGCGCTGTTCTGGCGACGCCAGTTTCTGAATCCATTCGCTTTTATCAACGCCCCCGACGGCGTGCATGTCCCGTTGCCGGGCTGAAACCGTCCCGCATTATTTTGCAGGAATGAACGGCGAGCGAGTTCAACGTACTGGGCGACAACCTGACCACCCGCTCGCAAAAACCTGTCAGGCGTCGTAGCCGATAACTTCAACCTCGGCGCCCAATTCCCGGCCTTGCGAGCGTGATCTGAAAGCCGCAATAGCATGCGTCAGGAATTCGGTCTGGGTTTTGAGATTGCGAATCGCCTGGGCAAATTCCTGCACCTGCATGGCATTATGCTGAACCGCCTGATCCATTTCATTTACAGCCTGGCTGATCTGACCAATACCCAACGACTGCTCTTGAGTGGCGCTGCTGATCTCGGACATCAGGGTGCGGACTTGAGCAGCCGCCTTGATCACATTCTGAATGGCTTCGTCGGCGCGAATAACAACTTGCATGCCAACATCCACTTCATGGGTTGTGGTTTCGACCAAGTCCTGAATTTCTTTGGCGGCCCCCGAACTGCGGCCGGCGAGGTTACGTACTTCGGCCGCAACCACAGCAAACCCTTTGCCCTGATCGCCTGCCCGGGCCGCCTCAACCGAGGCATTAATCGCCAGGATATTGGTTTGAAAGGCAATGCTGTCAATCATTGAAATAATGTCTTTCATGCGTGAAGCACTGTCGGAAATCTGACGCATGCGTGTCACCACTGCATTCATCTGCTCGCTCGCCTTGCCGACTTCCGTTTCAGTGGTAATGGCCACCGCACTGGCATCTTGGGCGTGCTGGGTATTGTTGTGCACGGTTGTTGAAATTTCTTCCATACTGGCCGCCGTTTGCTGAAGTGCAGCGGCCTGACTGTCGGTGCGCATGGCCAGGTCTTCGTTGCTATGCGCAATGGCCGTCACCGATGGATAGACCTTTGAAATCCCTTCGTGAACATCACGCACGATACTCAGCAAGCCCTTTTTCATCGCATCAAGGGCGCTGTTTAACTTGCCCATGTCACCGCCAAGATTTTCTGGCAACTCGGCCGTCAGGTTACCTGCAGCAATCTGGTACGTGAACGTTTTCAGGGCCAGCAACTGCTCATGGCTTTTGTGATGCTCCCACCACGGAACGAGCGAAAAAATAATCAGGCCGAAAACCAAAGCCGCCATGTGAAAGCCTGAGCCCAACCAAGAACCATCGTAGGCAGCGATATCCACCAGCGCAGCCAGGAATGCCAGCAGCGCCAGAAACTCGATGACGACACCCCCCAATGAAGCGCCGCGCAACCCCGCCCAAAACTTGCTGAACGGCACATTACGTCGCAGTGCCTGCCCTTCGCTGACCATGTAGCGATTTTCGCCACGATTGATACTGGCATAGACCTGGCTTGCCGACTCGACCTCTTGTCGCGATGGCTTGATTCGCAACGAGCCGTAACCCACAACGCGATCACCTTCACGAATCGGAACCACATTGGCACGCACCCAGTAATGATCGCCGTTTTTACGACGATTCTTGACCACCCCGCTCCATATGCCACCCGCCTCAATGGTTTTCCAGAAATCAGCGTAGGCCGCCTCAGGCATATCAGGATGACGCACCAAGTTGTGTGGCTGGCCCATCAGTTCTGCCAATGTAAAACCACTGACTTCGATGAAGGCCGGATTCGCATAAGTGATGTTGCCACGCAAATCAGTACGTGAAATCAATAACTGGTTGTCATCGAATTCATATTCTCGTTGTGTTACTGGATGATTTGCGCGCATGACATTTCTCGCTTAGCGTAAATGGAAAATTAAAAATTAGTTAATTTTTATCAATTTTATCATTTAGAAGTTAAAATGAATGCCTATTGTGAAAATAAAGCAACCAGATTTGCTGTTTTCAGGGATCATTTTCAGGCCATCGCCGCTGGCAACAACATGTTGAAT
>CAYTSJ010000273.1:0-3654 GCA_964440385.1 uncultured Pusillimonas sp.
CTCAAAGCGGCATTCAGAGATTTGCCCAAGGACATCCGCCATTTCTCCGGCTTCAGTCTTGCACTTTACTACTTCATCCGGGAGATGCAGAAGGTCAATTCGTCCATCGTCAGCCAATACTGACGCCCTATCCAGTACGTTTTTTAACTGGCGCACATTGCCCGGCCATGAGTACGTCATCAGTGCTTGCATCGCTGAACGGGTAACCTCAGGAGTTTTTACTGCCACACCACCAGCCTGACGCCGAAGCAACGTCTGCACCAGCAAGGGCATGTCAACAACTCGCTCTCGCAGAGAAGGCAAATGAATCGGGAACACACACACACGATAATAAAGATCGGAGCGAAACTCACCGTCTGCAGCCATTTTTCGCAGTGGTTTGTGGGTCGCTGCAACCAGACGAAAATCAGTTCTTCTGGGCTCTAGCCCACCCACACGCCTGAATGTGCCCGACTCCAGCAAACGTAACAATCTGACCTGCATGCTGAGAGGGATATCACCGATTTCATCAAGAAACAATGTCCCACCTTCAGCCGTTTCTACGAGCCCCGCCTTGGCCTGATGGGCCCCTGTAAAAGCTCCTTTTTCGTAGCCAAACAGTTCACTTTCGAACAAGCCATCAGAAAAGCCCGTGCAGTCCACAACGACAAAAGGCGAATTCTTGCGAGGACTTGCCTCGTGAAGTGCTTTGGCAAAGAGTTCTTTACCTGTTCCGGTTTCACCTTGCAGCAACACGGGAAGATCAGTTTTAGCCACACGTTGCAGGTCAGACAGTGCACGCAAGAAGATTGGCGCAGCCCCGGTCAGGTCATCTTTCGAGACATTTTCAGACGCGGTATCCGGCGTGCTGATACGCTCTACAAAAGCAGTAATTTTTTGATGTTTATCGAGGATTGGGCGCAATTCAACATCGACATGTGCCTTACCGTTTGGCGTGTGATGAACATGAAGTATGTGCGAGCGCGCCTTGGTCTTGCGAGACTCCGCCATTGGGCAATGCTCGCCAGACAAGTCGCAGGGTTGGTCGTAGCCATGGGACACCGCATAACATTTCTGCCCAACAGTTTTTGATCCCAGCGGGTCACCATATGCCATCAAGTAGGCCTGGTTGGCCCCAAGTATCGTGTAGTTAGCGTCCAACACAATAGATGGCTCTGGATCAGATTGAAGATATGAGATTAAAACTTCGATGTTTTGGTTCATAGCACTGCCAAATTTTGTCGATTTTCATTTTCTCTGACTAATGGCAGATTATGTCAGCACATTGGACCAGAACTTGATGGATGTCAATTTTGCAATTAGCGCTTAAGTTTCTGAAATAATTAAGTTTATTTAAACCAAAAGAGACAGCCATAAATCTGGCACGGATATTGCTATGAATTTTATGTTTGGCAAGTCTGCCATCAATTACATCATCCAAAGGAATGCCATGCGCCACCTTACGAAATCAGTTTTGCTGTCTTGTTTGTTTGCCACGGTCTCAACCGTTTCAACCAGTGTAATGGCTCAATCACCGGTCACAAATGATACGCAGAATGCCTTGTTTATTGTCACGAGTGAGTCATTGCAAACTCAGGGCATGAGCATGGTGCTTGCCAACGCCATGATGCAGCAAGGAACGAAAGTTAATATTTTGCTGTGTGACAAGGCGGGAGACCTCGCGCTGAAAACAACTAACAGCGAAACACTGAAACCTCAAAACGTTACCCCTGAAGGCATCATGGGAAAAATGTTGGCCGCAGGTGCTCAAGTACAAGTCTGCGCGCTTTATCTTCCCAACAAGGGCGCAACGGCTTCAGATTTACGTGACGGCATTACTGTTGCAAAACCACCTGAAATGGCTGCCTTGATGGGTCGCAAAGACATTAAAGTATTCTCAAATTAATTGCATCGGCGAGAACAGACATGACCACTATTTCATCCATTCGAAAAACTGCATACGCGTTTTTGATAAGCGCCATGCTGGGTGCTGGCGTCTTTACAGGGTCAGCATCAGCCGCTGAAAATACAAAAGCATTAACACCACAGCAAACGCTGGAAATGGTCAACAAAGACAATAAAGTTCTTTTTGTTGATGTGCGCGACCCGGTAGAAATCATGTTCATCGGCCACGCAAATGCGGCGCATATCAACATCCCCTTCATGTTTGCCGACAAAGACGAGTGGGACGAAAAAAACGGTCGGTTCAAAATGAAAATGAATCCCGACTTTGCGGCACAAATCAAAGCTGCATTGGATGCGCGAGGCCTGGATACTAACACCACCATTATCACCATGTGCCGAAGCGGCAGTGAGCGTGGCATGCCTAGCGCCCAATCCCTGATTGACGCCGGTTTTCCCAACGTATTCTATGTCGACCACGGCTTCCAGGGTGACGCATCTAAAGAGGGGCCAAAAAAGGGTATGCGTGTCGTTAACGGGTGGCAAAATAGCGGCTTACCATGGTCAACGAAGATCAATCCCGAGTTTATCTATATGACGCATTGATAAAAGTGCGCTGTCTGATTGACTGATGTTGTAGTCGCCTGCAGTCGCAAGACTGAAACGCTCGAACCTTCTCAAGTTTGAGCGTTTTTACGGTGCGCCCAGCATGGGCGCACACCTGCGGGTGCAAGTCCCGCTGCGAGCTGGGGACAGTGAGCAAAGTGAAGCGCAACTGCGTAAGGGTGACCGAGCGTGGGAAGGAAGCGTGGAGCGTAAATCGCGAGCCGATGAACAAGAATCGCATAGAAGGCGCCACCGACAGGCCCGGGCGGCCTGTTAGCGGCGATGCTGACGAGACAGAACCTGCAATTGGCATGGAAGCGTGTAAAGGCCAACAAAGGCGCGGCTGGCGTGGACGGGCTCGATATCGAGCAGACGGCCCGGATGCTGCGCACGAGATGGCCAGCGCCTTCGGGCGCAAATTCCTCGGGTACGCGCTGTGGGTGGCCAAGCGCAGAGAAGTCAAATGCAAAGTGGCGCAAAAGCCGCTGCACAACTTCAAAGCCCGCATCCGGCAACTCACGCGTCGTAGCGGCGGACGCAGCATGGCGCAAGTGGTGGATAACCTGCGGCCCTACCTGCTGGGCTGGAAGGCGTACTTCGGGATGGCGCAGACACCAGGCGTCTGGCGTGAACTGGATGAATGGCTGCGCCATCGTCTGAGGGCTATCCAGCTGCGTCAATGGAAAAGGCCAAAGACGATCCACCGGGAACTCAAGGCGTTGGGGGCATCGGACGATGTAGCCAAACAGGTGGCGGGCAACTGTCATCTCTGGTGGCGCAACAGCGACGGTGTCATCAAGCGCGTATTGACGATCGCGTACTTCGAACGGCTGGGGGTACCACGACTGTCATGACCTCAAGCCCTCGAACCGCCCGGTGCGGACCCGCATGCCGGGTGGTGTGGCAGAGGTGTCTCTTATTAGAGACCCCCTATGCCGATGTGCGCTTGGCTCAGGTGCAATTTTGCGCGCATCTTGATATAGTCATAACAAGCAAATTTTCATAATATTTTGATAAAAATAGTTGCGTTGGACAAAGAAAAATGAACATGAAAAAACTATCAGGCACTCTGTTGGCCAGCCTGTTGATCACAGGCTCTGCGGTCGCATTTGCTCAGCCAGATGCAGGCAAGTTACGCGAACGTGCGCAGCAAATTTTCAAGCCCAT
>CAYTSJ010000274.1:0-3645 GCA_964440385.1 uncultured Pusillimonas sp.
CGTCTTGACGTGGGCGATGGTGTCGTACTCGGCTTCGCCCATGTACTGGTCGGCCCGGGTGCGGCCGTGCAGAATCAGGGCTGCAATGCCGGTGTCCTGGGCCAGGCGGGCAATGCGTAATGCGTTGCGGCTGTTGGCATCCCAACCTGTGCGTGTTTTCAGGGTGACGGGCACTTCGAAGGGCCGACAGGCCTGCACCACGCTTTCCAGAATGCGAGCCACCAGCGCCTCATCGCGTAGCAAGGCAGAGCCCGAGGCGACGTTACACACTTTTTTTACCGGGCAACCCATATTGATGTCGATGATCTGGGCGCCCTTGCGAATATTGAAGATGGCCGCTTCAGCCATCATGTCGGGGTCTGCGCCTGCAATCTGAACGGCGATGGGATCGACTTCACCGTCATGGTTCAGACGACGCGACGTTTTGACGCTGTTCCAGAGCTTTGGGTTGCTGGCGGCCATTTCAGAGACGGCATACCCGGCACCCAGCCGTTTACACAGCTGCCGATAGGGCCGGTCGGTGACGCCGGCCATCGGGGCCACAAATACACGATTGGGAAGGGTCCAGGAGCCGATGCGCATGGTCTTGATTTTAACCGCCATTTTGGCCACAGGCCGTGCGGAGTGTTTACGTGCGCAGGCCCTGAAGTAAATGGATGGCCAGGGGTGAGCGCAGGGTGGCGCTAAGGTCCATGGCCAGCAAGCCCAAACCGCAGGCATGTTCGACCCAGGGGTTCCCGGTGGCAAATACGCGGGGCAGCATGTCTGTAATTGCGCCGGTGCTGTAGCGATCGGCTTGCCGTTGTCGTTCAAAACTATCCAGGGCGGGTTCGGGGGCCTGTTCAGGGTTGGCAATCCAGAAGCGCAGGTTATGCGCCAGCTGCGCAGCGTCGCGTAAGCCCAGGTTCAGGCCTTGCCCGGCCACCGGGTGTAGCGTCTGGGCTGCGTTACCGATGGCCACATGACGAGGGCCTAAACGAACCGGACCCGCATTCAGCATGAGTGGGTACACTTGACGGTCGGAGGCCAGCGAGAGGCGGCCGAGACGGTTGCCGAAAGTTTCGTTAAGCGCTTCATTGAAGGCCGTTGCGTCAAGGCCAGCCAATGCACGAGCCCTTTCAGGTCTGCAGCACCAGACAAGTCCGTAATGATTAGCGCCAGAGGGGTGGGGTAAAACTGCGAATGGACCTTCACGGGTGAAGCGTTCAAAGGCCCAGCCCTGTTTTGGAGCCGAGGCCGTCAGGGTGGCCAGAAGCGCAGCCTGATCATATTCTCGTTTAAGACCGGTGGGGCGGACGCCATCAGACTGTATGGCCACTTGGGCGTGTAAAGGGGTCTGGTCATCCCCCAGCTGAACCCTGATGCTATTGCTTGTTGCCAGCGGGGTTGATGAGCTGGCATGGATCAGGCTGACCCCGGCTTGTTGCAGGGCCGCGTGCAGGCTGGCAAGCAGGTCTGGGTAGGCCACGACGCTGCCCAGGCGGGGCACATTGAATTCTGTGTTGTGAATCAGGGTACGACCCAGTCGATGCTGTTGGGAAACATGTACCGTTTCGATGGGGCGATGTTGTGAGGGCCAGCCGTTAACCGATTGCAATACCACCTGACTACCGTAGTTCACCGCGATAGAGCGCGGGTCAGGCGTGATGACCTGGCTTGCTGACGTGAAACGGTCGCCAATCAGGGCGATGCGGGAAGGGTCAGGCGCATAGCGGGCCAAGAGCAAGGCCAGCGTACTGCCAACCGGGCCAGCACCGGTAATGACCAGGTCGTAATTGGCATCGGGCATGGGGCGTCTAATACAATTATGGGTTTGGTTTAACGATGGAGCACAACATGGGTAAACATCGCAGCAAGGTCATTGTATCGCTGCTGGCCGCAGTACTGGGGGTCTTTGGTGCTCATTGGTGGTACTTGCGACGCCCGTTTGCCTGGTTGTTTTCGTTATTGACCCTGGGGTTGCTGGGTTGGGCGCAGACCTTTCCCAGTACTTGGGACAACCCTGCATTTTTGGTGCTGCTCATCCCGCTGGCTGCCGGTTGTATAGAGGCGTTAGTATTTTGTCTGAAGCCCGATGCATGGTTTGATGCCCGCTATAACCCCGGCTCAGGTTACGCGACCCAAACGGGTTGGGCGCCTGTACTGATCGCCATCTTCACCATGTTTCTGGGTGGCACTGTGGTGGTGTTCGGCATTGCGGCAACCGTCATGCACGTTTACACCGCCATGGGTTGGCTGGATGGCTACAACCTGTAAGTTTGATTTTTGTCGGGTGCGTCTCGGTTCTGTTGCTTTAAACTAAAAAGACTTTTCTCTCCGGGTTTTTTCCATGGATATCATCGGCTGGCTAACGCCGTGGGAGTTCTCCCCGGCCCTTATCCTGTGCTTTATCGCCGGTATCGTACTGTTTGTCAGGGGCTCCCGGGTTCATCGGGTTTCCGCCGCACGCCGGTGGCTGTTCTGGATAGGCCTGGTGGTGCTGTACCTGTCCATGCATACCCGTATCGATTACTACGCCGAACGTCTGTTCTTCGCCCATCGGTTGCAGCACCTGATACTTCACCACTTGGGGCCTTTGCTGATCATGGGGGCCTACCCGGGGCAAGTGTTGCGTGCCGGCTTGCCCCTGCCGGTTCGCGTCTGGCTTAAAAATTTCAGGCTGACAGGTGTGGGGCGCTTGGTTGAAGGCACCTTGACCCACAAAATCCTGGTCCCTTTCCTGTTCGTATTTCTGGTGGTGATCTGGTTGATTCCTACCATTCAGTTTTACTCCATGCTCGATTGGCGCCTTTACCGGTTCATGAACTGGTCGGTGGTGATTACCGGGTTCTTGTACTGGAACCTCATCCTCGACCGGCGCCCCAGCCCCCCTGCGGTCATGCGACCCGGCGCGCGCATTATTTCTCCCATCATCACCATGGTGCCCCAGATGGTTGTTGGTGCCATCATTACCTTCACTGAATACGATCTGTATCCCATTTTTGACTTGTGCGGTCGAGCAATTCCCGGGATGTCCGCCGTGACGGATCAAACCATTGGCGGCTTGACCATGTGGGTTCTCGCGGGGTTTGTCGAAGTGTTCGGTCTGTTGTTTGCCTTGGGCACCCTGATGCGGTTGTCAGGCAAAAAACGTTTGCCTGAAAAGAACCGTCGTCATCCCGTCGCCATGCCTGCCAAAGGGGTTACCTGATGCCAAATTTACGCGCCCTGGTTCTTGCGCTGTCTTTAGTCATGCCAGCCGTTGCGACAAGTCAGCCTTCAGGCTTGCCCAGCATGGGTTCGGCGTCGTCGGCTGATCTTTCCCCGGTTCTGGAAAAAGCGTTGGGCGACGCCATCATGGAACAAGGCCGGCGTGATCCGACTTATATCGATGATCCCGATGTGTCGCAATACCTGAATGAAATGAGTCGCAAGCTCTCGACGGCGGCGGGTACCTCTCCGGTCACCGTGTTTGGTGTACGGGACCCCTCCATCAATGCGTTTGCCTTGCCGGGTGGTTATATCGGTATTAACAGCGGCCTGGTAGTGTCTACAGGTAACGAGTCTCAATTGGCCTCTGTGGTCGCCCACGAAATGGGTCACGTCTATCAGCGTCACGTGGCGCGTGGTATGACCCAGGCCAACCAGTCCAGTTATCTGGCCATG
>CAYTSJ010000275.1:0-3644 GCA_964440385.1 uncultured Pusillimonas sp.
CGTGTGCAGGCGTTCGGCGCCCAGCCGTTCGATGACCGCTGCAGCCAGCAGCATCTGCAACTTGCCGCGATGGATAGACAGCTGGGGCACCGGGTAGCCGGCGGCTAAACCGCGGGGTTCCTGCCAGATGTTCTGGCCATGGCAGTTGTAATAATGCAGGGCAGAGGTCTGGACTGCGTTATTGGCCAACGTCTCCAGCATTCCGATCTGGTCCATTTCGTTGGCGGCATGGGGCAAAAGGTTGATGCCGACGCCCAGGGGTTTAAGCTCTGGGGCATTTTCATAAATGTCGCACTCAATGCCGCGCGCGTGCAGCATTAATGCCAGTGTCAACCCCCCGATGCCCGCACCTGTAATGATGACTTTCATTTTTATTCTCCGTAACAAACGGGCAAATCATAGCAAATACGGGCGGGCAACCCCGTACCGGCACACGGCTTTACGCCTTGAAAGTCACCCACTCTGACAGCGGGGCTCTTTCAGTCCTCAGTGTATTCTCCGGGGCTTCAGGGTCGGCGTACCCCAGGGCCATGCCGCAGATGACAGTCTCGTTGTCTGGCAATTCCAGAACGTCGCGAATAATGCGATGAAACTGCAGAAAGGCGGCCTGCGGACACGTATCCAGGCCCCGCGCTTTTGCCGCCAACATGATGTTTTGCAGAAGCATGCCGTAGTCCATCCAGCTGCCCTGCTCCATGGTCGTGTCAATCGTGAAAATCAGGCCCACGGGTGCATCAAAAAATTCAAAATTGCGGGCATGTTGCTTGTGCATCCGTTCAGCATCCCCTTTCTGGATACCCAGCAGCTTGTACAGTTCAAGGCCAACCTTACGTCTGCGCTCGAGGAACGGCGATAACCACTTTTTAGGGTAATACGCGAAGGTTTCGGTATGGGTCGCTGCCTCTTCAGGGTCATCGAAAGTGGCCAATAACCGTTCACTCAGGCGTTGCTTGCTGCTGCCCGTCAGCACCCAAACCTTCCACGGCTGCATGTTCGTCCCGGACGGAGCCCGGGCGGCAATGGCCAGAATCTCTTCAATCAAGGGCTTGGGGACCTCGGTGGGCAGAAAAGCGCGGCAAGAGTAGCGGCTGTCCATGACAGCATCGACGATGGCTGGAATGTCTTTATTCATGATGAAGGATGGTAAAGCCGGGATCAGGAAAGGGTTTCATATCGGATGACTGTATACCAGTACGCTGTTGGGTGCAAAGCACTCATTGTCCGGTGACGACATTGTCTGCCGACAGCGCTGGACCATCATGGAACTGACCCTCCATTGCAGCTTAGGGAGACTGAGTTATTTCATCAGCTCCTGTCGCACGATGTCTGCGCCTGCGCTCAGCGCACCCATCTTGCCCCGGGCCACGCTTCCGGGTAAAGGGGCCATGCCGCAATTGGTGCTGGGGTAGAGCTTGTCGGCGCCTACGAACTGCAGTGCTTGACGCAACGTGTTGGCCACTTCTTCAGGGGTCTCAATCGTGTGGCTTGCCACGTCTATGGCCCCGACCATCACCTTCTTGCCGCGGATAAGCTCGATGAGGTCCAGCGGAACCCGCGATTGATGGCACTCCAGCGAAATGATATCAATTCTGGATTGTTGCAGTTTCGGAAACACTTCTTCGTATTGGCGCCACGTTGACCCCAGCGTCTGTTTCCACTCGGTGTTGGCCTTGATGCCGTAGCCATAGCAGATATGGACCGCTGTTTCGCACTTTAGCCCCTCGATGGCCCGTTCAAGGGTACTGACGCCCCAGTCATTCACTTCATCGAAAAAAACATTGAAGGCCGGCTCATCAAACTGGATGATGTCAACGCCAGCAGCTTCAAGCGCCCGGGCTTCCTGATTGAGGATCGTCGCGAACTCCCAGGCCAGTTTTTCACGGCTCTTGTAATGGGCGTCGTACAGTGTGTCAATCATCGTCATCGGACCAGGCAGCGCCCATTTAATCGGCTGGCGGGTCAGTTGACGCAGGTAAATGGCGTCGTCGACGAAAACCGGTTTCTGGCGTGAAACGGCCCCTGTAACCGTAGGCACACTGGCGTCATAGCGATTACGGATTCTGACCGTTTCGCGTTTATTGAAATCGACGCCATCCAGGTGTTCGATGAAAGTGGTGACAAAATGCTGACGTGTTTGTTCTCCGTCGCTGACAATATCGATCCCCGCATGTTGTTGCGCTTGCAACGCAAGACGCAAAGCATCTTGCTTTCCTTCATGCAGGGCTTCCCCATGCAGTTTCCAGGGTGACCACAAGGTTTCTGGTTCTGCCAGCCATGAAGGTTTGGGCAAGCTGCCTGCGGTCGACGTGGGTAACAATTTTTTCATGATAAATGACCTGATGCGTTTGGCAGATTAAAGGGGGCAGCTTGCCGCCCACTGTGAAAGAATGGCCTGGTAAGGTTTGATGAAGTGCTCTTGCGCAAACTTTCCTTGCTCAACAGCCAACTGGCTGCGCTCTTCACGGTCATAGACAATTCGTGGCAAGGAATAATCCTGATTGTCCAGACTCGGGCGATAGAACTTCCCGGCGGCAGAATTTGCGTTGTAGATCTCAGGTCGGTAAATCTTTTGGAAGGTATCCATGGTGCTGATCGTGCTGATCAACTCAAGATTGGTGTAATCATTGAGCAAGTCACCGAAAAAATAGAAGGCAAAGGGTGCGACGCTGTTTGGCGGCATGAAATAGCGCGCCCTCAAGCCCATCTTCTTGAAATAGTCGTCGGTCAGGGATGACTGGTCCTGCACATATTCAACGCCCAACACCGGGTGCTGGTTTTCAGTACGCTGATAAACCTTGCTGCTGGAAACGCTCAGGCAAATCACCGGTCGCTTGCTGAAGTGTGCCCGCCAGGCTTCGGAATTGACGAAAGCTTTGAACAGCTTGCCGTGCAGGTCGCCGAAATCATCGGGGATGCTGAACGCGGACCGGTGTTGGTTATGCTCGGCCAGCCGTACGCTAAAGTCATAATCGCGTACATAGGAAGAAAAATTATTGCCTGCAATGCCTTCAAGTTGCTGGTTCGTTTTTCGATCAAGAATTGTGGTCTTCAAGATCTCGATCAACGCAGGGGCATGACCGGCGCGGGGCCCGTCAATACGCATGTCAACAGAAATAATTTCCAGTGTCAGCTGGTAACGGTCGGCATTGGGGTTATCCCAATGGGCCAATGTGTTGAAACGCGTGTTGATCATTTTCAACGTGTGACGCAGATTTTCTTGACGACGCGCCCCCCTGGCCAGATTGGCAAAATTGGTTGTAGCGCGTGTGGACGCAGAAGGACGATAGTTCTCGTCGAAACGAATACTTTTAATACCGAATGTAAATGCTGGATTCATTGACCTTAAACCTCAATCTGTCGCTGTTGAGAGAAGTTTAAGCGCCCCGATCTATTAAAAAAAGTGAAATAAATTCATCAAACCATTAGTTATTTTGGGATTCCGGATTTAACTGTGGGTAAGGCCATTTTGTGATCTGCTCAGGAAATTTTATGCTCCGGATTTGACTGTGGGTGGCCCAATTTATTAATCGTCGATCAGAAAGTTTCACTCCTTGGATGGCTGCCTCTCTCAAGGCTTTTTCTGTCGCGCCAACTCGAAAAACGCATTTAAGTAGTCGATATCAGTGTCCGTTTCGCGCGACCCC
>CAYTSJ010000276.1:0-3643 GCA_964440385.1 uncultured Pusillimonas sp.
GACCTCTCTGACTGAACTTAAACAGAAGGTACGTGCCGAAGCAGATTCTTTGCTTGAACGGTCTGCAAAATGCTAAAGGCATTATTTATCGCCCCCATACGGTTCTATCGCTATTTTTTAAGCCCGTGGGTGGGAAACCAATGTCGCTTCACCCCCACCTGTTCTGTTTACACCATCGAGGCCATTGAAACCCACGGGGTTGCCAAAGGGGTCTATCTAGGGGCTAAACGAATCTGTCGATGTAACCCTTGGTGTGCGGGTGGGCACGACCCGGTACCCGGAAAAGCAAAACCGGAAACCGATCTTTCTGGCGATTCAGGCCAGCTACGTTAAACTTGCAAGCTTTTGTGCTTTAACCTTCGAACAGGCGCTATGGATATCCGACGCACCCTCCTCTGGATCATATTTTCATTCTCGCTCTTGCTGCTATGGAACAACTGGCAAGTGCACAATGGCATGCCGTCATTGTTCGGTGGTGCTCCAGCTTCAACACAAACAGCACAAACAACCGACACGGCCGCTGTTGCCAGTGCTGGTGCAGCCACTGCTAACGTTCCTGCTGGCGCACCCGCTACCAATAATGCCGCCGATACCGTCCCCGGGGCCGCTGCATCGGGCGCTGCACCGTCAGGTGAAAAAGTCGTTGTCAAAACCGATGTCTACGAACTCACATTCGATACACTGGGGGCTCAACTCGTCAAAGCCCAGTTGTCGCAATTCAACGGGTTCGACGACTCGGGCAGCCCCATGGTGTTGCTGGATAACATCCCGGGCTCTTTCTATGTCGCCCAAACCGGTGTTGTTGGTGCTCCCGCAGGCCAGAACTTCCCAACCCACCTCACGCCATTCCGTCTGGTTTCATCTGAAACCACACTGGCCGGTAACACGCTAGACGTTATTTTTGAAGCTGAATCCGACGGTGTGAAAGTCACCAAGACCTACACCCTTGAACGCGGCAGCTACAATATCCGTGTCAAACACGACATTCAAAACACAAGCACTTCCCCTGTCATGCCCTCGCTGTACTTACAGCTGACACGCGACGGTAACGACCCCCCGAATACATCCTTCTTCTACAATACCTTTACTGGTCCTGCCGTTTATTCATCCCAGGACAAATACCAGAAGATCAAGTTTTCAGACATCGACAAAGGCAAAGCCAGCTACATCAAGCAAAGCAACGATGGCTGGATTGCCATTGTGCAGCACTACTTTGCCTCCGCCTGGGTACCGGTTGAAGGCAAAACCCGCTACAACGAAGCCCTGCGTCTGGGTAACAACCTCTATTCAATCCGCAGCATCGAGCCAACCCAGACTCTGGCTTCCGGTGAAAAAGTATCGGTCAAGTCACAATTGTGGGTAGGCCCTCAAGACCAGGACGCCATGCAAGCCGTCGCCCCAGGCCTTGATGTCGTCGTTGATTACGGCTTCCTGACCATCATTTCAAAGCCGCTGTTCAAACTGATGACCTGGCTGTACAGCTTCCTGGGGAACTGGGGCTGGACGATTGTTTTGCTGACAGTACTGATCAAACTGGTGTTCTACCCGCTGTCTGCGGCCAGCTACCGCTCCATGGCCAAAATGAAGCAGGTCACTCCCCGTCTTCAGGCCCTGCGTGAAAAGTTCGGCGATGATCGCGTCAAACTAAACCAGGCCATGATGGAGATGTATCGCACCGAAAAGATCAACCCGCTGGGCGGCTGTCTGCCGATGATGATCCAGATCCCGGTATTCATTGCCCTGTACTGGGTGCTGCTGGGCAGCGTTGAAATGCGTGGCGCCCCCTGGATTCTCTGGATCCATGACTTGGCTGCACGTGATCCTTAGTTCATTCTGCCTGCCATCATGATGGCAACGATGTTCCTGCAAATCAAACTGAACCCGACCCCTCCGGACCCCATGCAGGCCCGTATCATGATGCTGATGCCTTTGGTGTTTGGCGGCATGATGTTCTTCTTCCCTGCAGGTCTGGTGCTGTACTGGTGTGTCAACAACGCGATTTCCATCGCTCAACAGCGCTACATCATGCTCAAGCTGGAAAAAGAGCAAGCACTCGCCAAAGCACATCGCTAAACCCCACGGCCAGGCCCGGGCGGCCTGGCCCATCCGGGCTGGCGACAAAGAGGTGATTCCATGGTCGCTCATGCACATGAACCCATTGTTGCCATCGCCACCGCCCCCGGGCAAGGTGGCATTGGCGTCATTCGTATTTCTGGCAAACAGTTGTTGCCGCTCGCGCAAACACTGTTCAGTACGCGGCTCAAGCCACGCCACGCCCATTACCTCGATTTCAACGATGCACAGGGTCAGCCGATCGACAAAGGCATCGTGCTGTTCTTCCCTGCACCGCACTCCTACACCGGCGAAGACGTTCTTGAGTTGCAAGGCCATGGCGGCCCTGCCGTATTGCGTCGCTTGCTTGACCGGTGTCTTGAAGCCGGCCACAACATGGGCTTGCGTCACGCAGAACCCGGCGAATTCACCCATCGCGCTTTTTTAAATGATCGCCTTGATCTCGCCCAGGCTGAAGCCGTTGCCGACCTGATCGAAGCTTCGTCAGAGGCAGCGGCGCGCAGTGCCATGGCATCGCTTAGCGGTGCGTTTTCACATCAGGTCAATGCACTGGACGAGCGTATCGTTCATTTGCGGATGCTGGTTGAAGCCACACTTGATTTTCCGGAAGAGGAAATCGAATTTCTAGAAAAATACCAGGCCCACGAACAACTCAAATCCATTCAAGATGACCTGAACACCATCGTTCAGCAAGCCAACCAGGGCATGATCCTGCGCGAAGGCCTGCACGTTGTACTGGCCGGTCAACCCAACGTGGGTAAATCCAGTTTGCTTAACGCACTGGCGGGTGACGACATCGCGATTGTCACACCGGTTGCCGGGACCACCCGCGACAAGGTCGTACAACAGATCCACATCAAGGGTGTGCCCATTCACATCAGTGATACCGCCGGGCTGCGAGACACTGAAGACACCGTTGAACGTATCGGTATCGAACGTACCTGGGCTGAAATTGAAAAAGCGAACGTCATCCTTCACTTGCAGGATATTCGTGCCCAGGAAGACCCGCTGGACGATGCCATCACCCGACGTCTGCCTGCCCGCACGCCAGTCCTTAAAGTCTTCAACAAGCTTGATCTGGCCTCTGAAAAGCCACCGTCATCCGATACGCGCTTGTATATCTCGGCTAAAAGCGGTGAAGGGCTTGATACCCTGCGCCAGCGCTTACTGGACATTGCGGGCTGGAAACCGACCTCCGAATCCCCCTGGCTGGCACGTGAGCGTCATGTCAAAGCGCTGAAAAGTGCTGCCGATCATCTGGACCTGGCTTCACAACATGCGCAGTTCAATGACAGTGTGCTTGATCTGTTTGCCGAAGAACTACGCCTGGCTCATGAAGACTTATGCGCCATTACCGGCCAGTTCACCAGCGATGACTTGCTGGGGGAAATTTTTTCGAGTTTCTGCATCGGCAAATAAAAGGGGCTTCAGCAAAATTAGTCCGGAATCAAAACAAATTAAAGGCTGCATTTCCTGGGAATTTCTTGAACAGGTTTGAAGTGTAAGCCGTTTTCAAGGGCAGTGTCATGAGTATGCGCTTACAGATTTTGATGTTGCAGTGTTTGATTTG
>CAYTSJ010000277.1:0-3638 GCA_964440385.1 uncultured Pusillimonas sp.
ATCGAATCCCGCCGGAAATTCTGGGAAACGACTGCTACATCATTGGACTGTCCGCAGAGCCAACGCACTACCCCGTGCTCATGCTCCAAGGTGACCCTGTGGACATCATCAATACCGAGACGCTGATGAGCACTATGCTGCGCTCTTGCCAAGCGTCCGCCCGTTTGGCAGGGGTCACCCTCGACGCGGCGCAACCCACCGTCGTTGAAATCTACTTCAACGAGCGCAAGCAATTTTCTGACGTCTTTTTTCAGGTCCAGTATCGGCCCAATATCGATGTGCTCAACATTGGAACCTGTACGTTCTGCAACGGCAGGGAGTGGGCGTTGGCAGCCTATGGCAGCATCTATCGCGGGCGCAACGGACTGGAGAAAGGCCTGGACGCCTTCCACGAAGGGCTGATGGGCGCCATCGATGGCACTTTCAAACCGCTTGTGCGGCTGGGAGAAAAGCTGGACAAGGTGCTGGGGCTGAAATAGCCGCATCGTGCCAAAGGCCCGGAGTTTGCATCAGCAGGCTGCGGTACTTTGGCACGAGTGTTGACGAATCGCCTGATGCAACTCAGATCCAGCATGCCACCCCAAGCAGTGTCGAGAGGCATGCAATTCGCTTTTGCATAAAAACGGCCATGCCGCTTATCTAGAAAGCGATTGATGCTACTGTTTTGATAGTTAAGCTGATGTGATTACAACTCAGGATCGCTGATCAATCCTTCACCACCGGATAAAACGGCTGACCGTCAAACTGAACCGGGTTACTCATCATCACTCCCAGCATCACCGGAAGCAGGCGTGCCAATAGTGCCCGGCCATCACGCACCTGCGCACGGTTAACCGAGCTGTTCCAAGTGGCGCCGCCGTGCATCAACTGGTTGCGCAGTGTGTACAAGCGCACAAACACCTCGTACAGCACGCGCTCGGTGTCTTGCTGGGTCAGTGCGCGCTGCACGCGCTGACGCGCATCAGCGAAGGCCTCGCGCCAGTGCTGCGGAACGCTGCCATCGCTGTGCGGGTTGTTGAGCGCATCCCAGAACGGCTGAAATACATACTGGTTGTCCAGCAAAACGCGAATCGGACCAGGGAACACCTGCCATACCAGCGCCGACAGTGCCTTGTCGGCATCCAGGTGGCACACCTGCCCGACAAAATCACGAAATGTCTGCCGCTCGGAAGTAATGTCGGTGCTGCCAGTGTCTTGGGCGTAGGCGGCATTGAAGGCAATCCACAGGCATATGAAAGCGACATCGTCATCGCTGCCCGCCGCTTCCGCGCGCTTTACCCAACTCAAAGAGCGGTGCATGCGCAGGGTGAAGGGGGTGTGCAACCCCGCAGACAGCGCCTTGTGGCGCTCCATAAGTGCGTCAAGGCTGATTGAACTGGCGGGAGATCCACTGTTCGCCGAAGTCTGTGCGTTCGCCACCCTCTCATCCCCTCGTGCTTGAATGCGCAAAGACGGCGGCTTCAGCCAACCCGGTCCGGCAAATTGTGACCAAGTCTTCGTATCGCTTGATTTCGGTTTTCTGTGCGGCAAAGTCCTTTTTGAGCTGAGCCAGTTCTGACTGCAGTCCGGCAGTAAATTTTTGCTCCAGGCTGTCGCGGGCATTTTCAAGGTCACTGGAGAGCTGCTGGACTGCGGTGTTCAGGCCTGTAATCAACTTCTCAAATACCAGATCCAGCGACTCACGCAAGGTCTGGCGCAGAGCTTCCATCTTCTTTTCGCTGCGAACCTTGCCCGAAAATTTGCTGCTGATCAATTGGCTGCAGTCGCCAATGTCCAGTTTCAATTCTGGCAGGGCCAACTGGTTGAGTGTGCCCTCCAGCGTGCTGCGGAATTCAGCGGGATCGAATGCCTGACTGCCGGTATTGAGTTCCTCAATCAGCGCCCGCTTCAGATCGGTGCGCAAGGCACTCATACTGACGATGTTATTGAATGTGCGCTCCAGATCCGCAGCGCTTTCGTGGGTGTAATTGACCAGTCGCTCGATCGCATCTGCCGTGGCGATGTACTCGTAGCTTACGTAAGTGGTCTCCTCAATGGTCTCCGTGTCGCCCCAGGTCCAAGGCTTCCACCACGTTGATGTGCTTACTTTGTATCGCTCTGTCTCTTTCTTTGTGCCGGTTCTCGTCTGTACATTGGCGGCGGCCCCCACCTCCTTGCGCAGATCGGATCGCGCTTCGGCAGCGGTTTTGTGCGCAAGTTCAATGGCCGTGTTGATCGTGCTGCCCAGCCGATGGGCAATGCCTGCCATTTGCCCCTCGCAAGCCCTGGCGTTGGCCTCGATGGAGTGAATGCTTCCGGTTTTGAGCGTGTGGATGCGCTGCTCGGCTGCGGCCATCAACTCGCTGAGCGCCTTCTGCAAATTGGCCTGTGTTCTGGGGAGCAGATCATCGCGTCGGGCCTGCATCAAGGGCACTTTGTCTTGCCGCGCCTGTTCATAGGCCGCTGTCAGCGCCTTGAAGTTGCCCAGGCGATCCCAGTCCTTGGGCGTGAACTGGTAGCCGCTCCAGGCATTTTCAGCCAGCTCTGCCAGTTGCTCGTGCGTGTGGCGCATGCTCTTGCCCCAGCGGCTATGGTCCCAGTGTGCGAAGCCGTGCGCAAAGGTGCTGGTGAAAACGGGTGTTTTCAGATTGCGCAACAGCGCGGCCACTTGGGGATCGCCCAACTTTTCGCGTGCGATGGCAAGTTTTTCAATTTCGTTCTCGGCGCGGCGCGCCAGGCGGGTGCGCACGTTCTTTTCCGTTTCGGCGAGCGAGGCGCGGTCGAACCCGTCATCGGCAATCGCACCATCGAGTTGCCCGGCCACCAGCACCATGCGCTTGACGCCCTTGGCAGGCAGTTGCTCGGCCAGCAGGTCCATATCCGATTGGTCCAGAAACTGACTGCAGCGCGACAGGAAGAACACCACATCGCAGCGGGCCATGTAGTCCCGTGTTTTCTGCGTGCGGCTGGGCACCGGGTCGTTCATGCCCGGGGTGTCGATGATCTCGAAACCCTGCAGTTCAGGCAGCGGCAACAGAATTTCAGTGGACTTGACCAGTGCGGTGAAGCGGCCATTTTCCCCAACGTAGTCGTTGAGCTTGCCCATCAATTCGTCCACGCTGCCGACTGCGAAAACCTCTTCTTGCCCACCGGCAAGCAGGGTGGCCGCATCTATGCCGTGGTGCTGCACCATCGCCACGAGATCCTTGGCCACGCGAGCGCGAGGGCTGTCGCTGCTTCCCTTCGCGTCGTCCTCAATCTCTTGCCACTCCTGCGGGCTGTAGTAATGCACGGTCAGGTGCGGGTGCTCACCATAGGCAATACGGGTTAGGTTGGCTGTCTTGGGCGTGGCGGCTTCGGGAAGGATGGGTTTGCCGTCGAACAGCAGTGCATTGAGGAAGCTGCTCTTGCCGGCTTTTACCTGACCCATGATGCCGATGCTCAGGTGCTGCTCATCTGCTTCGATGCGTTGCAACTCGGTCAAAAAGTCATTTTCTATCTCGGCAACATGATTAGTGTGATCAGGGAATTGCTCTGCAAAAATGCAGATTTTTTCACTGAAATTAATAACATACTGGTTATTCATGGCGTAAATTTTATTTATTTGCTAATGTTATTATGCATTTTCCCATTTTGCTGCTATTCACAAAATCAAACAG